>NZ_JPSQ01000009.1 GCF_001189415.1 Candidatus Phytoplasma phoenicium | reverse complement strand
AATTTGTTGAATTTCTTTATAAATGATAATAAATTTCAAACAACATAACAGGAGATAATTAATTTGAAAAAATTTAGTAGTGAAGCTGTTACAAAAGGACATCCAGATAAAGTTGCAGATCAAATTTCTGATGCCCTTTTAGATGCTTATTTATCACAAGAATCTACAGCTAAAGTAGCTATTGAAACAGTGGTGTCTAAACAAAAAGTTATAGTTTTAGGTGAAATTAAAACAACTAAAGAAATAAGTTCTACTATCATTGAAAAAATTATTCGAAAAACTATTAAAAAAATAGGTTATGATAAACCAGAAGAAGGTTTTGATTATAATAATGTTGATATCATTAATTTAATTCATGAACAATCAATGGAAATTAATCAAGCAGTTGAAAAAAAAGGTGCTGGAGATCAAGGTATGATGTTCGGTTATGCTACTAATGAAACTTCAGTTTATTTACCTTTGAATTTTGTTCTAGTCCGTCAACTTGCTAGAAAATTAACAGAAACACGTATCAACCGAACATTACCTTTTCTTCGACCTGATGGAAAAACTCAATTGACTATATCTTATAATGAACAAAACCAACCACTTTATATTAATTCTATTATTATTTCTTGTCAACATTCTCAATCTATTTGTTTAAAAGAACTAGAAAAACAAATTATCGAAAATATTATTAATACGATTATTCCTAAAAATTTAATAACTTTTCAAACTAAATTTTACATTAATCCATCTGGTTCTTTTTTACAAGGTGGACCTTCTGTTGATACAGGGTTAACAGGTAGAAAAATTATTCAAGATAGTTACGGAAGTGAAATTCGTCATGGCGGAGGGTGTTTTAGCGGCAAAGATGCTTCAAAAGTAGATCGTAGTGGAGCTTATATGGCACGTTATTTAAGCAAAAACATTGTAGCTTCTGGTATTTGTAACAAATGTGAAATACAAATATCTTATGGTATTGGTTTAACACAACCATTAGGAATTTATCTTAATACTTTTCAAACTAATAAAATTCCTGAAAAAGTAATTATATCGACTATTGAAAAAAATTTCGATTTAAGCCCACAAGGAATAATTAAGTTTTTAAATTTAACTAAGCCAATTTTTTCTATAACAGCTAGCGAAGGACATTTCGGTCGTGAAGATAATTTATTTGCTTGGGAAAAAATAGATAAAAAAAATATATTTGCTAAATTAATGAAATAATATTTTTCATAAATTAAAAATATAAAAATAATCTTTAACAATTAACAAATAAAAATATTAATTTTTCTTTTTATTTTTAAGTAAATGAACAAAGGAATGTTTTGAATATGAAACGTCAAAAATTAGTTAAAGAAGTAACGAGACGTGAAAAAGATTTTAGCCAATGGTATACAGATGTTTGTCTGAAAGCAGAATTAATTAATTATTCTGATGTTAAAGGTTTTTTTATTTATTTACCTTATGGTTACTCTTTATGGGAAAGAATCCAAATTTTTCTCAATCATAAATTAAAAAAAAGCCATCATCAAAACGTTTATTTCCCTTTATTATTTGCAGAAAATTTATTTCAAAAAGAAAAAGAACATATTAAAGGTTTTTCTTTAGAAGCTTTAAAAATAGAAAAAGTAAAAGATAAAATAATACAGGAAAATTTAATTCTGAGACCTACTTCAGAAGTTTTATTTTCTCAATATTATGCCAAAAAAATAACTTCTTATCGTGATTTACCTCAATTATTAAACCAATGGTGTAGTGTGATCAGATGGGAAAAAAATACAAAACCTTTTTTAAGAAGTAAAGAATTTTTATGGCAAGAAGGCCATACTGTTCATGAAAACAAAAAAGAAGCTTTGCGAGAATGCTGTTATATTATTAATTTGTATAAAAAATTAGGGCAAAAATTATTAGCAATACCTTTTGTTTTAGGTAAAAAAACACAATTAGAAAAATTTAAAGGCGCCCAAATAACTTATTCTATTGAAGCTTTGATGTATGATGGTCAAGCTTTACAATCAGGAACATCTCATTATTTAGGAACAAATTTTTCTGAATCTTTTGATATTCAATTTCAAGATGATAATTTACAAAAAAAATTTGCTCATCAAACTTCTTGGGGGATTTCTACAAGATTAATAGGTGCTGTGATTATGATTCATGGAGATGATGAAGGATTAAATTTACCTCCTTATTTAGCACCGATTCAAATCGTCATTATCCCAATACAAAATAAAAATCAAGATATTTTAGAAAAAGCACAACAATATTATCAAAAATTAAAAAATAAATATCGTGTGTTTTTAGACTTACAAGATAAACATGTAGGTTGGAAATTTAGTCATTATGAATTAAAAGGAGTACCTCTTAGAATTGAAATTGGATTAAGAGATTTAGTGCAACAACAAGTCATTGTTTTTATTCGCCATAATTTTCAAAAAATAATTTTAAAAGAACAAGAAGTAATCACAAACATTCCTTTTTTATTAAAAAAAATCAATCAAGATATGTTTCAAAAAGCTTTACAAAATTTAAATCAAAATATACACACTGCTTATAATTATGAAGAATTTAAACAATATTTACAACAAAAAAAAGGATATATCAAAATGAGTGTTCATGCAAATGAAGCTGAAATGATTATCAAAAAAGAAACAAGAGCTACAGCAAGAATTATTTTAAAAGAAAAATTAATTACAAAAATTTGTCCTGTGACAAATAAAAAAGCTAATCAAACTATTTTATTCGCTAGATCATATTAAAACATTTGTTTTTTTTGAATAAAAATCTTTTATTTTTTTATATAATCGTGAATTATAATCTAAAAATAAAATAAAAAAATTGAAAAACATGGATAATTTTTTTCAAATTTTTAAAAAAAAAAAAAAACAAAATTTTTAATAAAGCTAACGAAGGATATAAAAATATATAAAAAAAGAAATACTAAGAAATTAAATTAATATCAAAAAATGACTTGCAATTGAATATGATTTTTTTTAAAAAAGAATTAATAAAGAATACATTTTCCTTCATTTTGTAAAAATGAGTATATTGAAGAAATATTTAAGCAATCTTCTAAATAATGACACAAAAAAATATAATCCATATTTGGGGTAAAATTATTTGTTTGATAAAAAGATATTAACACTTTCATAACAAAATATATTTTGTGAACTATTAGAAATTTTTTGATTTTTATTTTTTGCAACTTATTTTTGTAAATTTAATTAAAAAATGATCATCAAAAAAGAAATTTATCTAATAAATATAAGCTAGATATTTTATTAATATTATATATTATATTATATAATAATATGAGTATTATTAATCAAAAAGAAAGACCTAAAATTTTTGAGATATTTTTTAATTAGTTTTTTTGATTATATAAAATATGCTAAGTTTTATAAATATTTATTTTTAATTCATTATATAATGGATTATAAATTTATTTTTATTTATAAAAAGAAAGAAAAAGAAAATGATTACAAATCATAAAAAAATAATTCGTTTAATCTTAACCATGGTTACTTTTATAATCATCTTTTGTGGGTTTTACTGGCGATGGTTTAAAAACACCACAATAGAAATTGCTGATGGAAATCAAAACATTCGGGAAAAAATAGAAGGTAAATTTAAATTTCAAGAATTAAAAGAAAAATTAAACAAAAAAAGTTGTAAAATTTATACTAATCAACGAGACAGTCAAATAATATATTATTGTCATAATATAAAATATATGATTAAACCAAAAAAGAATGAAGCACCATTTTTTGTAGAATTTTATTCTCAAAACAATTTATTGAATGATAAATGGTATTTAGATGATACGTTTATAGGGACAACATTTAAATGTGTTACTAATAATCATCCATTATATTGCATTGAATTTCAAAAAGATCGCTGGTTTTTGCAAAAATGATATTCAAAATAAAAAAATTTAAGAATCTTATGATAATATAAATTACAAAATATTATTGAAAAATATACCATTTACAATAAAAATGATATTGACAGTTACGTAATTTTACTTTATAATTAGATTGAATATAAGTTATCAGAAGAATGTTATTGATAATTTGGTTTATATAAAAATCAAAGAAAGTAGGAACAAAAAGAAATGTCAGTCAAAATGCGTTTACAACGTTATGGTTCACACAAAAAACCTTTTTACCGTATAGTTACTATTAATACTCAAAATAAGAGAGATGGAAAATTTTTAGAAATAATCGGTATTTTTGAACCATTTAAAAATTTAATTAACATCGATTTACAAAAAGCAGCAAAATGGCTATCTGCAGGAGTACAACCTACTCAAACTGTTAAAAATTTATTGAAAAAAACAAAAAAACAAAATAATATAAATAATTTATAATAAAATATACTTAATCAAATGAAGAAAAAAATAATCTTAAAAAATAAAAAATTTATATAATTTGTTTATTTTTTTCTTTTCTTGAAATGAGTTAAATGTGGATTTAGGTTGTTATGAAATTTGATATTATTACTATTTTTCCTAATTTTTTCGAAAATTTTTTAAATCACTCTATTGTTAAAAGGGCACAAGCCAAAAAAAAAATTACTATTAATATTCACGATTTAAGAACATATAGCCAAAATAAACATCGAAAAATAGATGATGTTCCTTATGGAGGAGATATTGGTATGTTGCTCGCTTTTCCTCCTTTTTATGAATGTTTACAAAATATTCCTAAAGAAACGAAAAGTAAAGTAATTTTATTATCTCCCCAAGGTCATTTATTACAACAATCTAAAGTTTTTCATTATGCAAAAGAATATATCCACTTAATTGTTTTATGTGGTCATTATGAAGGTGTTGATGCGCGTATTTTAAATTATATTGATGAAGAAGTATCTATTGGCGATTATGTTTTAACAGGTGGAGAAATCGCTTCTACTGTTTTGATAGACGCTGTGACAAGACTTATACCAGGGGTGATTAAAAAGGAATCTTATTTACAAGATTCATTACAACACAATTTACTAAAGTATCCACAATATACACGACCACGCAATTATAAGAATCACTCGGTTCCAGACATACTTTTAACAGGTCATCATCAAAAAATTTCCAAATGGAAAAAAGAAGAAAGTTTAAAAAATACTTTTTTAAAAAGGCCTGACTTTTTAAAAAAAATTGATTTCGATGAAAACACATTACATTTGTTAGAAAAAATAAAAAAAGAAAAATTAATCTAAAAAGTATTTTAATAAAAAAATATCGTATTTTTTTAAAAAATATTAAATAAAGGAAATTAAAAAAATAATAATGAACATGAAAATACAAGAAATCATAAATGAAGTGAACAAAGATAACTTAAAAAATGTACCTGAATTTAAAACGGGAGATTTAGTTAAAGTTTTTCTTAAAATAGAAGAAGGTAATAAAAAAAGAATTCAAACTTTTGAAGGATTAGTAATCAAACGTAAAGGTAATAAAGGTATTAACGAAAATTTTACAGTTAGAAAAGTTTATTCAGGTATCGGAGTAGAACGTACTTTTTCCATTCATTCCCCGTTATATGAAAAAATAGAAATAATACGACGCGGCATTGTGCGTCGTTCTAAAATTTACTATATTCGTAATTTATCTACAAAATCGATTCAAATTAAAGAAAAAAAATAATTTGCATTTTATTTTTCAAGTTTTCTAATATTTTTTTTATAATATGAGGAAAAATTATTTGTTATATTATCATTATTATTCTTAAAGGAGTATTAAATTAAAAAATGTCTTTATTTAAAGAATTAAAATGGCGTAATCTCATTAAAGAATGTAATAATGAAAAAAAATTAGAAACCTTATTAGAACAAGAAATGATTAATTTTTATTGTGGTTTTGATCCTACAGCGCCTTCTTTAACCATAGGTCATTTGGTCCAAATTATAACTATTTTATTACTAAGTAAAAACAAACATGTTCCTTTTATTTTAATTGGGGGAGCCACAGGTTTAATTGGCGATCCTAAAGAGGATGCGATTGAAAGAACTTTATTATCTCATGATGTTATTTTATATAATGTAAATAAATTACAGCAACAATTTCAAAAATTATTACCTCAAACTAATATTAATTTTGTCAATAATTATGAATGGATTTCTCAACTCAATTTAATTAATTTTTTTCGTGATTATGGTAAATTGTTTAATGTTAATTATATGATTCGCAAAGATAAAGTAGCTAAAAGATTAGAAAAAAAAGGTATTTCTTATACTGAATTTTCCTATATGATTTTTCAAGCTTTAGATTTTTATCAACTTTATAAAAAATATAATGTTAAATTACAGTTTGGTGGTTCAGATCAATGGGGTAATATTACCAGTGGTTTAGAATTAATTAGTAAAATAGAAAAAATTTCTACCAAAAATGAAGTAATTGGTATGAGTATTCCGCTTTTATTAGACCGTCAAGGGAACAAATTTGGTAAAAGTGAAAAACAAACTTTATGGTTAGATCCACAATTAACACGTCCTTACGAAATGTACCAATATCTTTTTAATACATCTGATATTGATGTGATTAATTATTTAAAAAGTTTAACTTTATTAGAAATAGAAAAAATCAAATTTTTACAAAAAGAACAACAAAGACAATCACAAGCAAGAGAAGCACAAAAGGCTTTAGCAGATTTTGTTATTGTTTTTCTTTATGGAGCAACCATATTACAAGAATGTCAACAAGTCAATACTATTCTTTTTCATAAAAAACCATCACAAATGACCCCAGAAGATTTCTTTTTGTTAACTAAGCATTTACATTCAATATGTATATCTCAACCAATTTGCATAACTGATGCTTTAAAAAATACCAAATTAGCGACTTCTAAAAACGAAGCACGTCGTTTAATTACTGCTCAATCTATTAAAATTGGAACAAAAAAAATTAATCAAATTGATTTTTGTTTAACCCCAGAACAAGCTTTTTTTCAACAATATATTTTATTAACCAAAAAAAATAAAATTCATGCTTTGTTATGTTTTCAGTAAATATTTTTTTAAGGTCAACAAATTAATGAATATTAGTCATAATTCAATTCAAGAAATATATCGTAAATTAATCTTAAAACATTATCATCAAGCTTTCAATCGAGGTTTAATAGAAAATTTTCATTTACCTATGTGTACTGCGCAAGAAGAGAATAAAATTTGTGGTGAAAAAATTATTTTACAAATTGCTATTGATCAACAAAAATTAATAGAGATTAGATATGAAACTCAAGGTTGTGCTATTTTAATTGCTTCTGCTTCCTTAATGTCTATGCATTTAAAAAACTTAAATTTATGTACTATTATTAAAAAAATCATTAATTTTCTAAATATGATAGACGAAAAACCTTTTGACAAAAATTATTTAGAAAAAGATTTACTTTGTTTACAAGAAATTAAACATTTTCCAGGAAGAATTTTGTGTGTCAGCCTACCTTGGAAATTATTATTACAAATGATTCAAAAAAATAACTAATTTTATAATAAAATTCTTTGCTATTTTAAATTGGTTATTTTCAAATTACTGTTAAGATATCATAAAAAATTCATATAATAATATGAATTTTTTTAATTTAGTACTAATTTGTTTGGATGAAATTTTATATTTTATTTTCTTATATATCGATTTTATTTTTTTCTAAAAAATTAAAAATTATTTTTGACAAATAATCTTTAATTTAATTCGGCTTGATTTTCTTTATCACATTATATTAATAAAATATTTATTTTTCACCTGCGATCATCAAATCACCAACATAAACGCTAGCGCTACCAAATAATTTAGAAGCTTGAAAGACAAAATCACTAGCTATATCTTTGATATTTTTTAACATTTCAAAAAAATTACCAGAAATAACAATCATTTTAATTGGGTTAGTTATTTTTCCTTGTTTTATTTTGAATCCTTCAGCTTGTAAGCTAAAATCTCCACTAATAGTATCAACTCCTGCGTGTAAACCTATTAAATAATCAATATAAACGCCTTCTTTTATAGGAGAAATTATTTCTGACAAAGACTTTTCCCCTTTTTGTAAATAACAATTACACATAGAGACTGTTCCGTTAAAACAATTACCTGTAGAGTGGGTATTAAAAATATGAGCTGTTTTTAAGTTATGAATAAATTGTTGAAAAACACCATTAATAATAATTTTTTTCGGAAAACAAGCTACTCCTTCATCATCAAACTTACTTTGAAATAAAGAATCTAAGCATAAAGGATCATCAATTAACGTTACATTAGGAGCAGCAATTAATTGCCCTTCTTTTCCTTTTAATTTTGTTAAACTACGATAAGCGTTTTCTCCACTAAAAATATCACTAAAACACTTTAAGAAAGAAGCAAAAATTTCATTAGAAAAAACAGTAGGATAACTATTTGATTTTAAAGAATGGGCCCCGATTTTACTTTCTCCCAAAGAAATAATTTTATTAGCATATTTGACAATATCAATATCAGTAAAAGTTCTTTCTGTAAAATTTTTATATATTTCTTTGATAGAACTATTTTCTTTACCAAAAATACAAATTGCGCCCATTTTGACAAAACTACCTTGTTCTTCTAGATATAATCCTTTTGAATTAGCTAATGTTTCTGAATAAATGGTTTCACTATAATAAATTTGATCAATATTTTTTAAATAATGGCTTTTAGCAAAAAATTCTTTTTCAAAATCTAATAATAAATTGTATTTTTTTTGGATAGGAATCGAAGTGAAATCGAAATTTTTGATAGGAATTTTTGGATAAGTTTTAGAACCTTCGTAAATAAAATCTTTTTCTTTAAAATTGACAATTTCTGCTTTTTGTTTTAAATTTTCTAATATATTATCTATCATATCATCATTAAGATGATTGATGTTTTCTAAATAACATTTAACTTTTTTATTTTGAGAAAGTCCTTTTATGGTAACTGTCATGAGATCACTTAAAACATGTGAATTAATATTATGAAGACCATCTTCTGAGCTAATAGTTAGTGTTGTGCATTGATTTGTTTGAATTTCTAAAGCTTCGAATTTTTTTTTTGCACCCGCTTGAAACCACCTGTTATAATTAATTTTATTTTTCATCTTTTTTGCTTCCTCCGATGATCATCTCTTGAACTCTAATAGTAGGTTGTCCTAAATCAACTGGTACATAACCTGAAATAGATCCGCAATACCCTTGATCAAAGGCTAAATCATTCCCTACACGATCAATTTTCAATAAAATATCTTGACCTGTACCTATTAACATCATATTTTTAATGGGTGTAGTTAATTTTCCGTTTTCTATTAAATATCCTAAATTAACCATAAAATTAAACTCACCTGTAGAAGTCATCACTGTTCCGCCACCTAAACTTTCAGCATAAAAACCATATTGGGTATCTTGAATAATTTGTGCTGGTGTGTCTGTTCCTGCAACAATGTAAGTTGAATTCATACGGGAAGTTGGTGCATATTTATAACTTTGTCGACGTGCTGAACCAGTCGGTAACATATTCATTTTAAGACCATTACGGTAATCAATTAAATAGTTTTTTAAAATTCCTTTTTCAATTAAAAGATTTTTTTGTGTCAGTTTTCCTTCATCATCATAAAGTGTTTGCCCCCAAGTACCTTCTATAGTACCATCATCATAAGCTGTTATTAATTCTGAAGCGATTTTTTGGTTAATCTTATTATAAAAAGGTGAAAGTCCTTTAGTAATAGCAGTTGCTTCTAAAGAATGACCACAAGCTTCATGAAAAATAACTCCACCAACCCCATTATTAATGACTACTGGTATTTTTTGTGGTTTTAATTGCTGCGCTGATAATAATAAAATAACCTTTTCCGCTACTTTAAGAGCTTTTTGTTCTAATTCAGGCAAATCAAAAAAATCTATATTCATGCAACGTCCAGTTTTTTTATCGCTAAATTCTTGAATATTATCACCTACACGTGCTATAGCAATTAAAGAACAATTAATATAATTGCGAACTTCTTGTTGATAAACTCCTAAGGAATTAGCAATTAATACTTTTTGTTCTTCTGTACGAAAATTAACAATAGATTGGGAAATACGTTCATCATGTCTTTTCATTATTTGAGATAAATGTAATAATTTTGGTATTATTGTTTTGATATCCATATTTGAATTCGATGCGTGCACACCCTTTTGATGCAAAGACGTTTCATTGAAAGGAACTATTGATGCTTTGGTGTCCCCCTTCCAAGCTTTTTTTTGTGCTAAAATTAAATTTAAAATATGATCATGTTCCACTTGATTAGTATAAATATAAATTTCATCTGTATGTTTTAATAAACGAATACCCACGCCAAAAATATAATCAGTCTTATAACCTACAATTTCATCATTAATAATTTTTAAAACATTAACTGTTTTATCTTCGAAAAATAATTCAACAAAATTAACCCCATTATTTAAGGAATTTTGTAAAATATTTTCGATTTCTATTTTAGTTAATAACATAGAACTCATTTCCTTTTGTTTTAACATTTCTTCAAATAGTTTTTTGTTTAT
>NZ_JPSQ01000008.1 GCF_001189415.1 Candidatus Phytoplasma phoenicium | reverse complement strand
ATTCATTATGCCTACTATTTCTCAATTAGTAAAATACGGAAGAGTTAATAAAAATTCTAAAGTTAAAGCCCCTGCTTTAAAATATAGTTTTAATAATTTGCGAAAAAAAGCAAAAAAATATAATTCTCCTCAAAAATCTGGAGTTTGTATTAAAGTTTCTACAATGACACCTAAAAAACCAAACTCTGCATTAAGAAAATTTGCTAGAGTACGTTTAAGTAATGGTACAGAAGTAATAGCTTATATTCCAGGAATTGGCCATTCTTTACAAGAACATAGTGTTGTATTGGTTCGTGGTGGTCGAGTTAAAGATTTACCAGGTGTACGTTATCATATTGTTCGTGGTGCGTTAGATGCAGTTGGAGTCAATAATCGAAAACAATCTCGTTCTAAATATGGTGCTAAAAAACCTCAAATAAAAAATAACAAATAAATTATCAATATAAAAAACAAAGAAAGTAAGGTTTAATTTATGTCTCGTAAAAAACGTATTTATAAAAAAGACATTTCACCTGATCCTGTTTATAATTCTAAATTAGTGACTAAAATTATTAATACTATTATGCAAGATGGAGAAAAAAGAGTAGCACAGACTATTTTATATTGTGCTTTAGACCTTGTGAAAGAATTGACTCAAAGAGAACCTATGGATGTTTTGAATGAAGCCTTAAATAATGTAATGCCTATTTTAGAAGTACGTACACGTACTATAGGAAGTCAAAACTATCAAGTTCCTTCTGAAGTTAGACCAGAAAGACGTCAATCTTTGGGATTAAGATGGATCATACAATGTTCTAAAAAACGTAAAGAAAAATCAATGAAAGAAAAATTAGCCAAAGAACTTGTAGATGCTTCTTCAGGTATAGGAATTACAGTGAAAAAAAAAGAAGATACTCATCGTATGGCAGAAGCCAATAAAGCTTTTGCACATTATCATTGGTAATGTAACGAATATAAGGAGAAAAATAGCTAATGGCACGTCAATTTAAGCTGGAACAAATACGCAATATTGGCATTATGGCTCATATTGATGCAGGTAAAACAACTACTACTGAAAGAATTTTATTTCATGCGGGTAAAATTCATCAAATAGGCGAAACTCATGATGGTAAATCTCAAATGGATTGGATGGAACAAGAACAAGAAAGAGGAATTACAATTACTTCTGCAGCTACTACTGTTTTTTGGAAAGAACATCAAATTCAGATTATTGATACTCCTGGACATGTAGATTTTACAGTAGAAGTTTCTCGTTCTTTGAGAGTTTTAGATGGAGCTGTTACAGTAATCGATGCACAAGCAGGAGTTGAACCACAAACAGAAACAGTTTGGCGTCAAGCTACTGAATATAAAGTACCGCGTATTGTTTTTGTGAATAAAATGGATAAAATCGGAGCTAATTTTGCTGATGCCATTGATACTTTAAAAACAAGATTAGGTATTACAACAAGCGCTATTCAATGGCCTATAGGTCAAGAGGGGAGTTTTAATGGGATTATCGATTTATTAACAATGACTGCAGTTGAGTATGACGGTTCTTCAACAGAAAATCACAAAATTATTGATATTCCAGAAAATTTAAAAGAAATTTCTAAGTTAAAAAAACAAGAATTAATCGAAACTTTAGCAGATGTTGATGATGAATTAATGGAATTATTTTTAAATAATCAACCTATTAATGAAGAAATTTTAAGAAAAGTTATTCGTCGTGTTACATTAGATGTTAAATTTTTCCCAGTTTTATGTGGTTCTGCTTTTAAAAATAAAGGTGTTTTAAAAGTATTAGATGCTGTTATTGAATATCTGCCTTCTCCTTTAGATGTTACAGCAGTGGTTGGTTTGGATCACAATAATAAAGAAATTATTCGTAAAGCTTCAGATGATGAACCTTTTACTGCTTTAGCCTTTAAGATTATGACTGATCCTTTTGTAGGACGTTTAACTTTTTTAAGAGTTTATTCTGGAAAAGTTCAAACAGGTTCTTATATTAAAAATACGGTTAAAAACGTGAGAGAACGAGTTGGACGTTTGTTACAAATGCACGCTAATAATCGAGAAGAAATTAAAGAGGCTCTTACCGGAGATATTGTCGCAGCAGTAGGTTTAAAAAATACTACTACTGGAAATACTTTAACATCAGAAAATGATTTTATTATTTTAGAATCTATGCATTTTCCTGAACCAGTAATTGAAATCGCAGTAGAACCTAAAACAAAACAAGATCAAGATAAAATTGCTATTGCTTTAGGAAAATTAGCCGAAGAAGATCCGACTTTTAAAGTTTATATCAATCATGAAACAGGTCAAACTATTATCGCAGGTATGGGTGAATTACATCTTGATATTATTATGGATCGTTTAAAAAGAGAATTCAAGATCCAAGCTAATGTTGCTCAACCTCAAGTTTCTTATAGAGAAACATTAACAAAAGCTGTCGAAACCGAAGGTAAATTTATACGTCAATCTGGAGGGCGCGGACAATATGGTCATGTACGGATTTTATTTGAACCTAATGAAGGTAAAGGTTTTGAATTTATAAATAAAATTGTAGGGGGAGTAGTTCCACGTGAATATATTCCTGCTATCAAAAAAGGTTTAATAGAATCTTTAGATAATGGTATTATCGCAGGTTATCCTTTTATCGATGTAAAAGCTACTTTATTTGATGGCTCTTATCATGAAGTAGATTCTTCAGAAATGGCTTTTAAAATTGCTGCTTCTATCGCTTTAAAAGAAACTAAAAATAGTAAATCTTTAGTTTTATTAGAACCTATTATGAATGTAGAGATTATTGCACCTGAAGATTATATTGGTAATGTTATCGGTGATTTGACTTCTCGTAGAGGTAAATTAGAAACACAAGAAAATCGTGGTAATGCGATTGTGGTTAAAGCTTTAGTACCTTTATCAGAAATGTTTGGTTATGCAACCACTTTACGTTCTAATACACAAGGTCGTGCAAGTTTTATTATGCAATTTGCTAAATATGATAAAACACCTAAAAATATTGCAGAAAAAATCATTAAAGAACGTAGTTAAAATATAATTTATTTTTTTTGATATTTGTTTTAAAATAATTTAGTAAAATGTATATAATATAATTAGAAACAAACAAAGGAGGCCAAAATTAAAATGGCTAATGAAAAATTTATAAGAAACAAACCACATATTAATGTAGGAACCATTGGGCACGTAGATCATGGTAAAACTACTTTAACTGCTGCTATTACTTATTATTTATCTACTTTAGGATTAGCAAAAAAACAAGAATATGATCAAATTGACAAAGCTCCAGAAGAAAAAGAACGTGGTATTACTATTAGTACTTCACATGTTGAATACGAAACAAACCAAAGACATTGCGCTCACGTAGATTGTCCTGGACACGCTGATTATATTAAAAATATGATTACAGGTGCTGCTCAAATGGATGTGGGTATTTTAGTCGTTTCAGCTGTTGATGGTGTTATGCCACAAACTAAAGAACATGTTTTATTAGCAAAACAAGTAGGAATTCCTCATTTAATTGTTTTTTTAAATAAATGTGATATGTTAGAGGATCTGGATTTGTTAGAATTAATAGAATTCGAAGTCAAAGAAATGTTAAGTCTTAATGGATTTGATGCTGATAAAGTACCTGTTATTAAAGGTTCAGCTTTAAAAGCAATCGAAGCAGATCCTCAATATTTGAAAAACATAGAAGAATTAATGAACACTTTAGATCAAATTCCAGAACCAATACGTGCTATTAATGAGCCTTTTTTAATGCCAATCGAAGATGTTTTCACTATTACGGGTCGTGGAACAGTAACTACAGGTCGTGTAGAACGTGGTGTTATTAAAGTGGGTGAAGAAGTGGAAATAGTTGGTTTAAAAGAAACGCAAAAAGCTATTATTACTGGTTTAGAAATGTTTCGTAAGAGTTTAGATAGTGCTCAAGCTGGAGATAACGTAGGAGTTTTGTTACGTGGTATTTCACGTGATAATGTAGAACGAGGTCAAGTTCTAGTTAAAGCTGGTTCTGATGTTAAACCTTATTCTAAATTTGTAGCAACCATTTATGTTTTAAATGAAAAAGAAGGAGGAAGAAAAACTTCTTTTACTAATAACTATCGTCCACAGTTTTATTTCCGTACTACTGATGTCACTGGAGTTATTCAATTAAAAGATGATGTTAAAATCGTGATGCCTGGTGATTTAACAGAAATTACAGTGACTTTAATTCATCCTATTGCACTAGAAGAAGGAACTAAATTTTCTGTTCGTGAAGGTGGACGTACTGTTGGAGCTGGTTCTGTTATTAAAATTATTGAATAAAAATTTGTTCTTTTTTTATAAAAGTCCTTTTTAAGGTTTTTTTGAAGATTTTATTTTTGTTTTATAAGTAAATTTATATGATTTGAATAATAAATATAATATCATCTCTTATAAAGAATATATTTTTCTTATGTTTATATTTATTTTATTAATTAGATTTTTATATAAAATTAAATTTTATAGATAAATGATTAGATTTAACAAATAAAGTTATATTGTGAAAGGTAAAAAAATATATGAATTGGGAAAATAAACGTAATAAAAATACTTTTATTCGAACAAATCCTATTATAAATGATATTAAAAGAAATATAATACAAAAACGTGAAACATATGCTTCTTCATCTGTTTTTAAAACTTGTGAATTTACAACTATAGGAATAAAAACTGTTTTTTTATTTTTATGTACCTTTGTGACTGCTTTTCCTAGTGGTGTTTGTTTTTATGTTTTTCGTGACAACATGTATATACAAAGTTTCTTTATAACATTATTAATTGCATCTTTTTTAGTGCATATTTTTTTATTATTTAAATTATCTTTCAATTCACACGCTATAGAAAAATACAAAAATTTAGTGATTATGTTTGCTTTGGTCCAAGGTATTAGTATTGGCGCTAGTATATCTATCTTATATCAATCATTAGGTCCTACATACTACGATTTTGTTAACATGATATTATTAGCTTTTTTAATCACAGGTATCTTATTTATGGTTTCTCATTTTTTGTATTCTACTAATTTAATTAAAGTAAATCAAAAATTATATTTGTGTTTCATTGCTTCTTTTATTACTTTATTTTTTATTATTTTTTTAAGTTGTTTCTTTTCATTTTTTAATAGTGTTGCCATAATGATTCCTATTACTTTATTTTGTTTATTTTTGGGTTGTATGATGATTTGTTTTGATTTACATAATGCAGAATTTATAGTTGAAAACAAGTTGCCCAAAGAATATGAATGGAAAGTGGCTTTAGGTTTTCATATGACTTTAATTTATATTTTTTTTCAAGCTATTCGTTTATTACAGTTATCAGGTATGTTTTCAAGACAAAATAATAGATAATATATTCTTTAATTTAAACCAAAAATTTTTATTTTCAAAAATATATTTTTTAAAGAAAGAATATTTTTAGTTTTTTAATAAAAAAAGAGACTTGTTGAAGTTTCTTTTTTTATTAATGTTCTTTGTGGGGACAAAAACTAATTGATTTATTTTTTTTTGATGTTCTAATTTTTATATTTTTAATAAAAAAATTTTTATAAAAATGAACTATAT
>NZ_JPSQ01000078.1 GCF_001189415.1 Candidatus Phytoplasma phoenicium | reverse complement strand
AAATTATAATTATTCTAGTTATGATACTGAAAAAACCAATACTTCTAAGAGAATTTGTCCTCAATCTAAAAATTTACCTAATGAAGGAAAAAGAAATTCCAAAATATCAATTTCTTTAGAAGAAGCTATTATTCAAACAGGATTAAAAGATGGAATGACGATCTCTTTTCATCATCATTTTCGCCATGGCGATCAAACTGTAGAACAAATTTTGAAAATTATTGATAAATTAAAAATTAAAAATTTAACTGTTTCTGCTTCTTCTTTTACAAATGCTCATGATTGCCTTATAGATTATATTAACAAAGGAGTCATAACAGGGTTAGAAGGTTCTGGGTTAAGAGGAAAATTAGGCGATGCTATTTCAGAAGGTATTTTAACTAAACCAGTTATCCTTCGTTCACATGGTGGAAGAGCACGAGCGATTGAAAGTGGAGAAACTTATATTAATGTAGCTTTTTTAGCTGTAGCATCTAGTGATGAAATGGGTAATGCTAATGGTTATATAGGTTTGTCTTGTGTAGGATCTTTAGGTTATGCGTTAGTTGATGCTCAATATGCAGAAAAAGTTGTACTTATTACTGATAATATAGTTCTTTATCCTAATAGCCCTATTTCTATTCCACAAATAAAAGTTGATTATGTCGTTAAAGTTGATAAAATAGGCGATGCTTTAAAAATTGCTTCAGGGGAAATCCGACCTTTTTTTCAATATAAAGAAATAAAAATCGCACAAAATATTATTAAAATCATCAAAAACACCCCTTATTTTAAAAATGGTTTTTCTTTCCAAACAGGAACTGGTGGCGCTAGCCAAGCTTCTTTATTAATGTTAAAAGAACAAATGTTAAAACAAAATATTAAAGCTTCTTTTTTTCTGGGTGGTATTATTGGAGCTCAAACAGAACTTTTGAAAGAAGGTTTAGTTCAAAAATTATTAGACGTTCAATCTTTTGATTTAGCTGCTATTGAATCTATAAAACAAAACATTAATCATTTAGAAATTTCGGCTTCTTTTTATGCTAATGCACATACCAAAGATTGTGCAACAAATAAACTAGATTACGGGGTACTTAGTGCTTTAGAAGTAGATATTAATTTTAACAGTAATGTTTTGACAGGTGCAAATGGATATATTCGCGGCGCAATAGGTGGACACCCTGATGTAGCTTACGGAAGTGAAGTTACTAT
>NZ_JPSQ01000077.1 GCF_001189415.1 Candidatus Phytoplasma phoenicium | reverse complement strand
TAAAAAATTTAAATACTCAAGAGACGTTTATTGACAATTTTGATAAATTAGTAATGTCTACAGGATCTTGGCCAATCATTCCCAAATTAGAAGGGATCAATTCTAAAAATTTATTGCTATCAAAAAATTTTGAACATGCTAATAATATTATTGAATATGCAAAAAAAATTAATAAAATTACTGTTATAGGCGCTGGTTATATTGGAGTGGAATTAGCAGAAGCGTTTTCTAAACAAGGTAAAGAAGTTACTTTAGTTGATATAGAAAAAAGAATTATGTCTAAATATTTAGATCCAGAATTTACTCATTTAGCCGAAGAAGCTTTTAGAGAAAATAAAGTTCGTTTAGCTTTAGGTCAAAAAGTTATCAATTTTAAAACTAAAAATAATCTAATTACACACGTACAAACTGATCAAAAAATTTTCGAAACTGAAATGGTTATTATGTGTATCAGTTTTGTTCCTAATACACAATTATTAAGAGATAAATTAGAAACATCTAGAAATGACGCTTTTATTGTCAATGACTTTTTACAAACTTCACACCCAGATGTTTATGCTTGCGGAGATTGTACCAATATTTATTACAATCCTACAAAAAATTATAAATATATTCCGCTGGCAACTAATGCTGTTAGAATGGGAACTCTTATTGGTATCAACATCACAAGTAAAAAGCCACAAAAGTATTTAGGTACTCAAGGTACCAGTGGCATCAAAATTTATGATTTAAATATTTCTTCTACTGGTTTAACTGCATATAGTGCTCAATTATTAGGAATCAATTTTGATCAAGTATTGATTAAAGATGCTAATCGTCCAGAATTCATGCCTAAATTTGATGCCGCTATTTTAAAAATTGTTTATGAAAAAGATTCAAAACGTATTTTAGGTGGACAGATTTTGTCTACTGTTGATTTGACTGAAAAAATGAATACTTTAAGTGTATGTATTCAAAAAGGTATGAATATGGAAGAATTAGCTTTTATAGATTTTTTCTTTCATCCTTATTTTAATAAACCATGGAATTTATTAAATTTAGCTGGTTTAAAAGCTCTTGATACTCATAAATAAAACAATAATAAAATTATGTTTTGTATAAAAACATAGTTTTATTATTTTTATTTTTTTGATGAAGACAAAACCTTCTTATTCTTGATAATAAATACAACATCTATTATTATCAAAATTTATAAATAAACAAAAACCTATTT
>NZ_JPSQ01000076.1 GCF_001189415.1 Candidatus Phytoplasma phoenicium | reverse complement strand
AGGTAATGTTGAATTAATTCATAAAGGTTTTTTAGAACAAAATAAAATTGTTCCTCTTTTGACTCAATTAAAAAGTCTTTTTTTAGAAATTAGTAATACTTTTTTAATAAATAAAAAACACTTAATTAAATGGAGTGATTTTAAAAATAATTTAAGAGAAATTTTACCTAAATTTATATTTAAAGAAACTAAAAAAAAACCTATTATCATTCCTGTTTTGATTTTGATTAACAATTAAAGAGGTATTAATTTCGAAAGGAAAATATTTAAAAAATAATGAACATTATTAATACAAAAGATACAACTGGAGAATTTGAGATTTTATTTTATGCTTTAGGTGGATTGGGTGAAATAGGTAAGAACATGTATGTGTTCGAAATTGATAAAAAAATTTTTATTGTTGATTCTGGTATTTCTTTTTCTGGAGATTCTTTTTTAGGTATTAATTATATTATTCCTAATTTTGAATATTTACTTAAAAATGAACATCGTATTGTAGGATTATTTATTACTCATGGACATGAAGATCATATCGGCAGTATCCCTTATTTGTTAAAAAAAATTAAAATACCTAATATTTATGTTTCAGGTATTGCTCTAGATTTGATTGAAACTAAACTAATTGAGCATAAAATACAAAAATATATGAGAATTATGATTAATTATTTTCATCATTCTAAATTTGAATTTGGAGACACACAAGTTTCTTTTATACGCATGAATCATTCAATTCCTGATACTTTTGGGATCGTTTTTAAACATAAAAAAATGATTTTATTTTATACAGGAGATTTTAAGATTGATAATACTCCTGCTGGTCCTTTAGCTGAGTATGAAAAATTATCAGATTTAGGCAAATATGGTGTTTTTTGTTTATTTTCAGATTCTACCAATGCACAACAAACAGGTATTATCCAATCTGAAAATGTTATTGGAAACACTATTAAACAATTATTTTTTAAAATCAAAGGCCGTATTATTATTGTTACTTTTGCTTCTAATTTTTATCGTTTGAAACAAATTATAGAAGCGAGTATTGTCACTAATCGTAAAATAGCTATTTTTGGACGTAGTATGGAAAGAGCTATTGAGACAGGAATAAAAAATGGTTATTTGAATATTCCTAAAGGCATTATTGTAAATGGTAATAATATCGAAAAATATCATGATATAACTTTGCTTTGTACAGGTTCTCAAGGTGAACCATTGGCAGCACTTAGTCGAATGGCCAACGGAATCCATCGTCAAATTAAACTACATCATAGAGACACTGTTATTTTTTCTTCTTCTCCTATTCCTGGGAATCAAGATAGTGTAAATAAAATATTAGATTTATTATTTAAAATGGATATTGATGTCATTACTCATGGTTTTTTGGTTGATACTCATACTTCAGGACATGCAAGTCAACATGATTTAAAATTAATATTAAATTTAATTAAACCTCAATATTTTATTCCAGTACATGGAGAACATATTATGTTAATGACTCACAAAAAATTAGCTATAGAATGTGGTGTCAAATCTGAAAATATTTTTATTTTAGATAATGGCGATGTAGTAGGGATGAATTCGAATCAAGTAAAACTAATCGGAAAAGTTCCTACTAATAATATTTATATTGATGATTCTGGTTCAGAAGATTTATGTAATTTAATTTTAAAAGAAAGACGTATTTTAAGCGAAGAAGGTTTATTTTCTATAATCGCAAGTATCGATATTAAAAAGAGAAAAATTTTAAATTTTCCTATGATTGTCTCCAGAGGATTTATTTATATGAAAAGTAATAAAGAATTAATTAAGAAAATATCTATTGATATTAAAAAATTAATTCAAAATTACTTATCGTATTGTAATCACTTTAAAAAAATTATTTAAAAAAAATAAAAATATTATTAAAATAACTATTTGCATTGTATTTTTAATTTGGGTGCACTTTTGTTTATTACATTCTGATACGCCTCCTCACACCAACAAAACTAAAAATTCAACTGATACTATTAAATTAGGCACTGTAAAAAGCATACCTCCTTTTGTTTTTACAACTGAAAAAGACGGTCAATTTTCTTCTAATAGCGAAGAACAAATAAGTGGCATAGATATTTTATTATTTCAAGCAATTGTTAATCAATTAAGGAAAAAATTAGAACTTAAAGTTTATGAATTGCCAGGACTTATTAATGCTTTAAAACAAGGAGATGTTGACGCTATAATAGGTTCGTTAGATGAAACAGAAAACAGAAAAACCTATTTTGATTCTATTCCCTATGCTAAAAATGATTTAGGAATATTATTTAAAAAAAATAATACAAATTTTTTACATTTCTCAAATAAAAACGAAATAGAATTAAAAAACTTTAATAAATCAAATAACGATCAAATTAAATGGCTTACTGTTCAAGGTTCTAATTATGATATAGAGAAAGAAGATATCATTAAGCAACTTAATTCACAAATGACCAAAAAAACAACATGTTTTGAAAATATGGAACAATGTATTTTCGAAGTAGAAAAAGGAACTGCTGATTGTGTCCTATTTGATTATCCAATGTTGCAAAATTTTGCTAAAAGAATTGTTAATCAAAATCTTTTTCAAGTTTTAAAATTAACAGATCCAGATTTGTCCTTAAAACCTTTAAATATTTTTGTTAAAAAAGATTCACCATTAAAACATGTTATAAAAAAAACATTAAAAAATTTGGATATCGACGATCAAAAATTATTGACAATAAATGAAAATAATTACTTTTATCAACAAGCTCAAACAGCTTTACAACGGAATGAACAAAGAAATCAGCGCATTTTAAAAAAAAATATATGGCAAAAAATATTCTATCAATTATCTAATTATAAAAAAAGTTTATTTATCACTTTGTTATTAGCTATTGATAGTTTATTCTTAGGATTTAGCTTATCTATAGTTTTTTTCCGAGTAAGCATATTCACAAACGAACATTCTAAAATTGTTTTTTATTTTAAACGAAATTTGACTAAAATAATTAGCATATTTAATTATTTATTTAAAGCAATTCCTTTAGCTATTATCATTTTATTTTTATATAATGGTTTGTGTTTCTGTGGTTTAGAT
>NZ_JPSQ01000075.1 GCF_001189415.1 Candidatus Phytoplasma phoenicium | reverse complement strand
CAAAAAATATGTGAATTTCAGTTTTCTGAGGAAATTTTAGCTATAAAGAGTTATGGCGCCATTCTTAATCATCAATATTTACCTATGTTAGAACAAGAATTAAAAATAAATTATCATTTATTATTCAAATTAAGGATAAAAAATATGTCTAAAATCAATTCACATGATTGTAATGAAGAAATACAAGAGATTACATTTAAAAATATCCCTTACTTTAATGATCACAAATTAATAGATTTTAAACAGCAATTTCCTAAATTTTACATTAAAGGTTATGTACAAAAACCTCAATATATTAAAACTAAAGGAAAAAGTATTTTATTTTCTTTTTATTTAGTAGATGCAGAAACTAAACAAGATTCTATTGTTTATCGTAAATTTTTGGATGATAATATTGTACAATTAGAACAACTTCAAAAAGATTTTCGTGATGGCATTTTGATCAAAATTCGTTCAGTCGTAGATAAGTATGCCAAAAAACAAGATTTTTATTTTACTTTTGATGTTAAAAAAGAGGATCCTTTAACACAAACTTATCAAATTATTGAAACAACACCTTTGATGATGCAAAAAAAAGATGATTATCCTGGAAAAAAAAGAATTGAATTTCATTTACATACTAAAATGTCTAATTTAGATGCTATTACTAGTGTAAAAGATTATATAGAAACAGCGTTATCTTGGGGACATGAAGCTATAGCTTTTACAGATCATAATGGATTATATGCTTTTCCTGACATTGCCAAATTCACTCAAAATCAAAAGATTAAACCAATTTTAGGTGTGGAAGCAGATTTTATCGAAGAAAAACCTATTTTTATTACAAATCAAGAAAAAATTAATCATTGGACAGATTTTATACTTAACAAACATAATTATGTTGTATTTGATATGGAGACCACTGGTTTTTCTAAAACTCAAGATCATATTATTGAAATATCTGCTGTTAAAATTATAAACGGCCAAATAACAGATCAAGTCTTTGATGAATTAGTAAATCCAGGTCCAGAAGTACAATTGAATAGTAATATTACTAAATTAACAGGTATTCGTCAAGAAGATTTAAACAATAAACCTTTTTTAGAAAACATTTTGCCAAAATTTTTAGCATTTATCAAAAATCAAGTTTTAGTAGCTCATAATGCTAAATTTGATATAGATTTTTTAGAAGAAAAAATAAAAAAATTAAATTTAACTTTTGAACAACCATTATTTATTGATACTTTAGCTTTATCACAACAATATTTTAGTAAGTATCTTAAATATTTTTCTTTAAAAAGACTTATCAAATCTTTCAAAGTGAAAATAATAGAAGGACAATATCATCGTGCTTTATTTGATGCTCGTGCGACTGCTTTAGTTTTAATAAAAATGTTTGAAAAATTAGCTCATCCAGACGGAGTCCAACAAGAAGATGGTACTTTAAAACAAGCCTTTACTTTTAGTGATTTAAAAGAAAAGGTTAATGGTGTTTTTGAAAGATCTTATCATATTAATATTTTAGCGCGTAATCAAAAAGGTTATCAAAATCTTTTTCGTTTAATGAGTGAAAGTTTAACAACTGATTTTTATAAAAAACCACGTTTGCTTAAAAGCAAATTGCATAAATATAGAGAAGGTTTATTAATTGGGAGCGGTTGTTTCGAAGGTAACGTATTTGATGCTGCTTTAAATAAAAATGATGAAGAATTAGCAACTATTATTAAGGAGTATGATTACATCGAAGTACAACCACTGCATGCTTATAAACATATTATTTATGAAATAGGAGGGGACGATACACAAAGTCAAACTCAAAGTTTAAATAGAATTCAGAATGCTATTTTAAAAATTATTTCGATAGCTCAAGAACAAAAGAAAATAGTGATCGCTACAGGAGATGTGCATTATTTACATCCATACGAAAAAATTTATAGAGAAATTTATATTAATGCTAAGTTAATCGGTGGTGGTTTACACCGTTTATATAAATATCCATCTGAATATTTACCTGAAAATTATTTAATGACAACTCAAGAAATGTTAGAAGCGTTTTCTTTTATCCATGATAATCGTTTAAAAGAAGAAATTGTTATTCATAACACGCATGTATTGAATAAAAAAATAGAAAACATTCAAATTTTCCCTCATCAACTTTTCTTTTTAAAAGATAATGCCTTTGAAAAAAATTTAAAAATTTCTAGTATTAAAAAGGAAATGCAAATTTTAATCAAAAACAAAATTGCGACTTTATATGGTGAAATCATTCATCCTATTATTCAAAAAAGAATCACTAAAGAATTAAATAGTATTTTAGGAACTAAGGAACATACAAACACAAATAAAAGTATTGCACCAATTTATTATTTGACACATTTATTAGTCAAAGAATCAATTGACAATGATTATCCAGTAGGATCTCGTGGTTCTATTGGTTCTTCTTTAATTGCTAATATATTAGAAATAACTGAAGTAAATCCTCTCAAACCCCATTATCTTTGTCCTCAATGTCATTATACAGTCGTGCAAATGACTGATGAAGAAAAAAAAGACGAACAATTTCAAAATTATATAACCAAAATAAGTAAAAAACATCAACAAAAATTAGATAAAAACTCTTATAAGGAATTAGCAATTGTTTTATCAGGCTATGATTTACCAAATGCTTTCTGTCCTTTTTGTGAAAATACTCCATTTAAAAAAGATGGTCAAGACATTCCTTTTGAAACTTTCTTAGGTTTTGAAGGTAATAAAACACCGGATATTGATTTGAATTTTGCTGGTGATTATCAAAGCACAGCACATAATTATATTAAAAAGTTAATAGGCGAAGAACATGTTTATCGTGCAGGAACTATCCAAACTGTCGCCAAACAATATGCTTTTGGTTATGTTAAAAGCTTTATTAAAGATAAAAATTTAGAATCACAAACTCGTTCATGCGAAATTTATAGACGAGCTAGTATTATTGAAGGGGTTAAACGTTCTACTGGTCAACATCCTGGTGGTATTATTATAGTACCTAAAGAAATTTCTATTTATCAAGTGACACCTGTTCAATTCCCAGCTAACGATACCACATCTACTTGGAAAACTACTCATTTTGATTATCATTCTTTTGAAAATAATTTATTTAAAATGGATATTTTAGGACATGATGATCCTATGTTAATTAAATTTTTTATGGATTATGTTCGTTCTCATCCTCAAAGTTTTAAGTTTAAAAATTATCGAGATATTCCTATTGATGATCCAAATGTTTATAAAATTTTTTCTTCTAATACGCAAACATTTCAAGAAAATGAAGAATATGATGTTACTTCTTTAGCTATTCCGGAATTTGGCACTAATTTTGTACAAAGAATGTTAGAAAATATTTATCAAAAAGAAAAAAAATATT
>NZ_JPSQ01000074.1 GCF_001189415.1 Candidatus Phytoplasma phoenicium | reverse complement strand
GAAATTAATTATCTTCAATATTTCAGAAATTTTTAGACGTTTTGTCAGCTAAATGTTTTTTTGAATGCGTTTTTCAATTTGGAGAAGTTTTTGCGATTATTTTTTTCTAGAATTGAAAATTAATTTATTTATAATTTTGTAAAATTAATATAATATAAAAATAATTTATTATTAAAGAAATTGATAATTATTTGTTATCATTATTTGTCTTTGTTCATTCTAATGGATTTGATATTATAAAATTTGCCAAATTGGTTTTGTTCAAAACCTTGAGTAATGTTTTTATTTACTAAAACATAACTTTTACTTTCTGTTAACGGAAAGATATAATGTTGTTCCAATAAATATTTTTCTATTTCGCTCATAATTTCTTTATATTTGTCTTCGTTTGTGGCTTTTTTTGCTATTTCTACTTTATCTTCGATATATGGTTTATCTTCGTCATCAATACTACAAAAATTATTTTCGTTATTTGTTGTTAAAAAATAACTGTCAAAAACTGTATGTCCATATTCCATATCAAAATTTTCGCCTAAAAAAATAAAATTATAAGGCGAATCAGAACCTTTTTTTGCGTTCGATGTCAAAGTTACAAATTCTACTACTTGTAAATTTACTTCAAAACCAACTTCTCGTAATTGTTCAACTATTTTATTTAAATAAGGTGTTTGTTTAGCAGATGCTATTGTTAAATTTTTTTGCGCATCTTTTAATTCTCTAACCTTCCTTTGAGCTTCTGCTATTTGAACATTATGATGATTAATTGTCGGATCATGTCCTTTAATAGAGCTATTAATATAAGTTTTAGCAAGGCTGGAGACATCTGATAATTTTAATTGATTAATTATTTTTTGTATATCTAAAGATTGTGTAATAATTGTACGTACTAGTTTGTCTGTTTTTGCTTTATTAAAATAAATATAACTCGAAGAAGCTGTTGGATTTTCTAATATTTTTATATTTTTATATTTGTTCGAAGCTACTTTTTCTTTGACTGTGCTGATTTGACTTGCTGAAAAGCTATGTATAGCTTGAATTGTTCCTTGCTCTAATTCTTGTAAATTGGTTGTATCTTCTATAGATATTTTTATTTTAAGGTGTTTAGGAGATTCTTTAATAATGTTTGGATTATGATATTTGTCGAAAACTTCTAAAATTATTTCTTGGTTACGTACATATTTTTTTAATTTATAAGCACCAGTACCAATTTTAATCCCTTCATTTTCATTTGTTTCTACTGCCTCTTTATTTAAAATCATAATGCTTTCTATAAAAGGAAAATCCCACCATAATTCATCATTTTGTAATTCAATTTTAAATTTTTGTTTATCTATTTTCTGAATTTCTTTTATTGATGAAAAGAAATTATTTTTTTTTTCTTTCCCTCTATTAATAGTAAAAATAATATCATCAGTAGTCATTGGTTTTCCATTGTGAAAAAAAATATTATCTTTTAATTCACAATCTAAGAACTTTCCTTTTTTTATAGGTACTTGTTTTAATAATCCAGGAGTTAATTCTCCATCTTTATTTTTAAAGAAAAGTTTATCATGTAATAAATTTAAAACAAAACTACCATATACTGTATTTACATTTTTTATTTCAGTAGGGTCTAAACCACTTATATCACAAGGCATCGCAATAGTAAATGGTTTATCTT
>NZ_JPSQ01000073.1 GCF_001189415.1 Candidatus Phytoplasma phoenicium | reverse complement strand
CTTGTATACATCTAGACACTCTTGCTCTAATTGAAGAAGCATTTTGTCTCGTTCTTCATCACTCTCGCCAACTTCATTCCAAATTTCCTGCAATAAATCATGCATTAGTTCAACATCCAATCTTCACATTACATAAAAAGAAGCTGTGATGAAGAAAAAGACAGACAATCAAAGGTAAATATATAAGTCACCTGTAGTTTCTGCAGTAAAGAACCGCAAGTCGTTTCTCCAAGACGAGGGTTTTCAGCATCCGCGACAGCCATTTTTGTTAAATCACCACCTAGACTGCATCATCGAAAATGTTCAGAAGACACTTAATACATTTTCATAAATAGTGTATAAACACCCGTCAGCATCAGTCACATAAGACGGTAAGTAATCAGTAAAAAGGATCAAGCATAATAAAAGACCACAAGTATGAATTAACCTCAGAAAACGATAGAAATACATAGTAGCCCTGTTTAAGCTCAACCATCAGCTGAGCATTAGAAATTTAAATTCCAGAAAATAAGATAAAACAACTCAAATGCCAAAAGCAGAGTAATTTTTATATGGTATCTATAAACATAACACAGAGATGCCCTCTCTATATCTTCTGGGTTCTGGAAATCACGGCGGTCAACTATTAATGGTTTTAACCAAGAAAAAATTTTGATAAAATAAAAATGGTACGTAAAAAGAAATAATATAATAAAATAAATAATATGTTTTGAGAAAATAACATACAAAAAAATAAACAAATACCAAAAAATTAGGAGTATAGAAAATGTTTAAATTTATTTTGATTTTTTTATCCGGAATTATTGTTGGAAATTTGTTATATTTACATGCTTTAGACAAAAATTATATAAAAATACCAGTATTAGATATAAGCATATTACAACCAACACCCAAAAAAACATATTGGAACAAATTTTTAATTGAATACGTAAACAAAATGGAACAATTATATCAACATTTATGTAAAACAAATGAATAAAAATAAAAGTTAAAAATAATTTTTCAATGTTTTTTTGATTTTTAAATCATCATCTTTTCGTTTCAGTTCGAACCTTTTATCATATTTTTTTTTACCTTTAGCTAAATAAATTTCTAACTTAATTAAATTACGTACAATTAAAATTTTCGTTGGAATAATGCTAAAACCTTTGATTTGCATTTTATTTTTAATTTGTAAAATTTCTTTTTTATTTAACAAAAGTTTTTTTTTTCTTTTTTCTTCGTAATCAAAAGAATTACAAAAATTATACTTAAATACTGTCATATTAAAGACAAAAAGTTCATTTTCTTTAAAATGAACATAAGCATTATCTAAATTAACTTTTCCTAGACGAATTGATTTAACTTCGTTGCCTAATAATTGAATACCTGCTAAATATTTTTTTTCTAAAAAATAATCATAAAAAGCTTTTTTATTAGTAATAATTTTTTTCATCATTATAATTCTCGATTAATAATTTTATACATTATCAAAAAAATTTCCTTCTTAATGAAGGATTTTTTTGACTATTTTTTGACTATATGAAAGAATTGTTTATAATTTTATGTTGCTATTGAATAACAAAATTAATAATTACGCACTTTGCTTAAAATATATTAAAACTTGAAAAAACAATAATTTTGTTAAAAATAATACTTTTTATTTATTTTTATTTATTTTTTGATATCGTGTTAAAGATTTTTCAATAACCACATAAGCTTTTCGAACATCTTCGATTTTTTCAATAACAACTTTTTTTTGTTCTAAATCTTTATAATGCAATAAAAAATGTTCTATTTCTACTATTAAAGAAGAAGGTAAGTCATTAATATTTTGATATAAATTCATAGATAAGTCACAAAGAGGAACTGCAATAATTTTTTCATCTAATTCATAGTTATCAATCATACGAATAACACCCAAAGGACGACATTCAATTAAAGTCATAGGTTCTAAAATTTCTTGAGATAATACAAACACATCTAAAGGATCATTATCATCACAATGTGTTAAGGGAATAAAACCGTAATTAGCAGGATAACAAAAAGATGTTGTTAAAAAACGATCTACCATCAAAAAACCAGTTTCTTTATCTATTTCATATTTCTTTTTACTTCCTTTAGATATCTCAATTAAAACCAAAAATCTATCCTTGGTAATACGATTAATTTTAATTTTATTTAAAAAATCCATATAATAACTCTCTTATATTTATTGTTAATTTTAAAAAATAATATATATTATAATTTTAATCCACAAATATTTTTTGATTAAATTTTAATAGCGTTTAATAAAGGTGATTTTTTAAGCAATAATCTTTTTTTTTGAGAAATGCTAATCATTAAATGATGAAAAAAAACATGTTCATTTTGTTGAGTATCGGAAATTAAAACCTGATCAACAAATTGTAATTGTTCTTGATGATCGGTTTTGGTTTTAAAAATTTCATAAAAACAAAGATAAAAATTATTATTTTCCTTCTTTTCTATTTTTAAGCAAAACCCTAAAATTTGTTTTTTTGACAAACTAGATAAAACTAAACGCATTATACGTAAAGGTTTGATTTTTGTCTTTTCTATATGTTGATGAAAAGTAAAATTTTTAGGTATAAAAATTTTATTGAAACTTTTAATTAAATTAAACAGCAAATGATGTTCTAATTCATCAATATCACTATTATGAATGATTTGATTTAAAAATTGATTGACAGAAACGTTCATTTCTTCTTCTTTCGTTTCAGAATGAATATTTTCTTTTAAATGTTGTGCATAAGACAATAAATGTTGTCTAAAAACAGCCGCATCAAAATCAAATGCATTTACTATTTCAGAAATTAATTCCAAAATAGAATAACCAGGAACTTGACAATTACAAAAAGAAATTTCTACAGTTTGCATATCTTTTAAATCTTCTTTTTTAAAATAAAAATATCCTAAAGATGGATTTTTTTTTAATAAACGATAAAAAACAGATGTTTGTAAAGCGATTTTTTCATATTTATCATCAATAAATTCTTCTTTAATTCCTGACAACTTTAAAAAATCAAAAAGAAAATCCATTTTAGGAATGTGATTTTCTAATAAACAAAGTAAAAACTGTTTTATATTTAACCATTCTTGAAAGGAAGCACAAGGAAAGGCGCTTACAGAATCAATACCATAAAATAATCTTATTTTTTTTGAAAATAAAGAACCTAAATCATGTTTCCACCCTATAACATTCTTAATTTGTAAATCATTTTGTTTATCTTTGTATTTTGATTTATCTTCTAAATGAGGTTGAAGTATATTAGGTGTTGCAATCTCAGAAATACTTTCTGTCACAATTGATTTATCTGTTTTCATATCAGGCAATTGGGAATTTAATTCATTTTTTAATAAATCTTGTTTATGTTCTTGTAAAAGAACTGATTTTTCCATATTTGATGACTTTAAAACTAAAGGAATAAGTTCTTTTTCGTTTTTTTTCGGCAAAATAGCATTAATCAATAATATATTTTTGTTAAAAATACAAATTAAAATAACCAATAAAAAACAAAACATATATCTTAAATAATTCTTCTTTTGGTTCAATTTTTTTTCTTTCTAATA
>NZ_JPSQ01000071.1 GCF_001189415.1 Candidatus Phytoplasma phoenicium | reverse complement strand
TTTTTAAACCTTATTAATAGAGAAAAATTTATTTAATTTCTTTTGCCTTAATTTAGGTAAGTAAATAAAAATTAAAATTATTTTTTATTTAATGACGAGAAGACAGGTGCTGCTGCTTATGTTTTTTGTATCGATTTAACCATTTGTTCTACAATTAGTTGATATGTCATCGCATCAACATTTCTATATTTTTTAATTACTTTTTGCCCTCCCGGTAGTTCGAAATCTACAACTAACATCAAACTTGAAGTTGATTTATCAATAATAGGTTGTATTTTTTCAATTTTACCCAAATTATCTAGTGATTTGTTAAAAGGAATGTATCTAAATATTTCCACAGCATGATTTTCATCTGTTTGTTGATATCGACTTAATATATTTTGCAAACTCATGATTAGACCATAAAAGATAATAACCATGAATAAATGTTTCATACTAATATTTTTAAAATTAAATGGTAATTTTTTCATAATACATTTCCTTTAAATAAATTAATAAGAAAAACATAAAAAAGATAAAAAAACTATATAATCGTTATTTGATTATATCTATTTTTGTATAAGGACGCAAAACTTTTGGAATTGTAATACTTCCATCTTGATTTTGATAATTTTCTAAAATAGCCAATAAAGTCCTTCCTATAGCTAAAGCTGAACCATTTAAAGTATGTACATATTTTTTTTTAGTTTTATGATCTTTAATAAATTTAATATTTGCTCTTAAAGCTTGAAAAGTTTCAGTATTACTAATAGAAGCTATTTCTAAATATTTTTGTTGTCCTGGTAACCATACTTCTATATCATAAGTCTTAGTAGCACTAAATCCTAAATCTCCAGAAGATAATATAACAATACGATAAGGTAATTCTAATTTTTTTAAAATGTCTTCAGAGTCTTTTAACATTTTATCTAATATCAAATAAGATTGTTTTGGTTCTGTAAATTGGATTAATTCAATTTTATTAAATTGTTTTTGACGGGAAATACCACGATTTTCTTTACCTGCAGCGCCTGCTTCTTGCCTAAAACAAGTTGTATAACCAACATATTTAATGGGTAATTGGTTAACATTTAAAACCTCTTGTCGGTGTAAATTTATTAAAGGTACTTCTGCTGTAGGATTTAAATACCAATTTTGTTTTGTTAATTTTAATTTAAATAATTCTTCTTCAAATTTAGGTAATTGACCTGTTGATAACATTGACATTTCATTAACAATAAAAGGTGCAAGGATCTCTTTATACCCATTATTAACATGAGAATCCAACATAAAATTAATTAAAGATCTTTCAAGTAACGCGCCTGCCCCTTTTAATACCACAAATTTACTACCAGTAATCTTGGCTGCTCTATCAAAATCTAAAATACCTAATTTATTATTTAATGTTATATGATCTTTTGGAAAGAAAGAAATATTTATATTTTTTGGAGAACGATAAATTTCTAAATTATCTTCTGGTTTAATTCCATAAGGTGTAGAATCATGTGGTACATTTGGAGTATTCATTAATATTTGTTGAATTTTTTTTTCTACTATAAAAAGTTGGCTTTCTAATTGTTTTAAATTTTTTTTAGAATTTTTTTCTTTTTCAATTAAATCCTTATTTATTATATTTTGTTGTTGAGATTCTTCTATAGATTGAGAAAAAGTATTTTTATGTTGTCTTAAATTCTCTATCTGGGATAAAAAATTCTTACGTAATTGATTTAACTTTAATAATTCTTGGAGATAAGTGAAATCACCTTGTCTTTTTTGTAATTTATCGATGACTAAATTCATGTTTTGAAGCACAAATTTAAGTTCTAACATACTTAATATTCCTTTGATCGATAATTTTTCAATTAATTAATTCTAAAAATTTATTTTTTATGAATAATAATGAATTAATATAAATAAAATTTGTTTTTAAAAAGATTAAAACAAATAATAAAATAAAAAAATAA
>NZ_JPSQ01000070.1 GCF_001189415.1 Candidatus Phytoplasma phoenicium | reverse complement strand
ATTATTTTATTTGGAGTTAGCATTTTGATATATAAAATTATATACTATTTTAAATCAATATTTTTTTATTTAAATTACCCAATCAAACCCTTTTTTAAATCCTTTAGATAAAAAGTTAAATTATACTGTGTTTGCATCACAGTAATGCAATCCTTTGATTGTTGTTTTTTAAAAAAATTATCTTTAATTTTTATTATCCTCCTCGCTTTTCTTTCAAGAAAGGTTTTTTTAGTTCCTTTGAACATTGATATTTTATTTTTATTTGTTAACATATTTGCAAGTAATAAAAAAGAAAAGAAATAAAACCAAAAATAAAGAAAAATTTTTTTGTCCTCATTAATTTATTTTTCTTTATCTTTGGTTTTTTTTCTTAGTTTTTTTACTTATTTATTTTTTTAGATTCTCAATATAAATTTTTAATCTTTTAATAAGATATTATAAAATTTAGTATTTTTGTTAAATATGTTCTTTAATTATCGTATTTTGTGTTTTTTATAAATCTTTTAAAAGATGAATGAGAACATATTATTATATAAAAAAATTGATAAAAAATTTTTATCTTTTTCCACGTGTTTTTTTTACATATTTTGTTCTTCATTTTTAGATTTTAAATATAAAAGTTCATCGTCAAATATTTTATAAAAAATAGTATTTTTGTTTATATATTGTTTAAATTTATCATTTTTGTTGTTATCTACATAATTTTGAAAAGAAGTATGTTCGTTACATAAAAAGATTGTTAAATGATTGTTTATTAATTCTCTTTCGCTTTCAAATTTATCAGGACTTTTTATTATCGTTGTTTTTTGGCAACAAGTAAAAATACTTTCAATTAAATCTTGGTTTTTAATTTTATATATTTTTAAATCATCCCATATATCAACTAAGGATTCATCATTATAGTGTTTACGTGAAAAACTTAATTTACCTTTTTTTAAATTAAATTTTACATTAATCGATTTTAAAAAAGAAATAAGAAAATTGGTTTTTCCTATTAAGGTACTCCCTTCAATTACTATTGAATTAGGTCGTCCGTTGGGTTTTTTAGTTCTTTTAATTGTTCTAATATTATTGTTTTAATATTTATAATATCTTCATTGTCATTTTTAAAGGTTTCTATAGGAAAAATAAACCAGTTTTGGGTAGGGTCTTTTGCTCTTAAAAAATATTGTCCTATGATTCTTTTAATTTGGGTAAGACTATTATAACGTTTAGAATTTTTTGTTTCATCTAAAAATTCATAAATGATACGAGTAGTATCCTCGGTTGTCATTTCTTTATCTGTGTTAAATCTTGTTCTTAAATCTGTAATAAATATTTCAAATTCATCATCTTGTTCTTTGGGTTTGGTAAAAGAAATATTTGATGTTTTAAATAATTCACCATCTTCTATAAATTCTGTATTTTCATCATTTATCCATTCATCACGTAAAGCGTCTGGAGATTCTACATTTTGAATTGTGGGGGTTTCTTTTAAGTAAATAAATTTACTAATACTGTTCCAATCTGGTTTGTTTTTTAATAAGAGAAATATTTTTGTTTCGTCGTCTATTTGATTTTTAGCGATTAATAAATATTTAATGTTATTAGTTTTGTAATGATATTTAAATACATCAAAAAAAATGCTTTGAGTTCATTTAAAGAGACCCCAAAACAAATATTATATATCAATCGAATATTTTTATATCGAATGCGTAATTTTTTTCTTAATTATAAAGGTCATTTCTTCTTTCTTGTGCTTTAATTTTAGTTTGGTAAGCACAATTAATAGGGTGAGAAACGACCAAGTAGCACAACCCTATTAATTCTACTTAAAAAACTAAACAAGAAATATTTTAAAATTTATAACCTTATTGTATAATAATTGTTTTTGATTGTCAAACAAAAAAATAAGTTATGAGGCATAAAGTAATTTAATTTAAAATTTTGTACGGCCTCATCGTTTAAATTTAATAAATTCCTTATGCTGTTAAAGTGAAAGTTTTTATTTTGATATTTTGTTTTTTAATAATGTTTGAGCTAAAGTTGTTGCAATTCTACCCCTAACAGTTCTTTTAATATAACCTTTTTTTATTAAATAAGGTTCATATACTTCTTCAATAGTCAAAATTTCTTCTCCTATAGAAGCGGCTATATTTTTTATCCCGACAGGCCCATTATTAAATTTATATACTAAATTAGTTAAATAATTATAATCATTTTTGTTTAAGCCGTTATCATCTATTTGTAATTGTTTTAAAGTTTCTAGAGTTATTTTATGTGTAATAATCTTATTAGAATAAATTTCTGCGAAATCTCTGGCTCTTCTAAATAAACGATTAGCTATACGTGGCGTTCCCCTGCTTCTTTTTGCTAATTCTAAAATTGCTGTATCTTCTATGCGGTTACCATAAACAGAAGCAGTACGTTGCAAAAGAAATTGTAATTCTAGAATTGTATAATAATTTAATTTTAAAATTAAACCAAAACGTTCCCTTAGAGGAGAAGAAATATTACCAAATTTAGTAGTGGCTCCTATAAGAGAAAAAGGAGGTAATTCCACTTTAATATTACGTTTATCTTCGTTTGTTCCAATCATTACATCTAAAATAAAATCTTCCATGGCTGAATATAAAATTTCTTCAATATTTTTGGTTAAACTATGAATTTCATCAATAAATAATACATCATTTTCTTGTAAAGTGCTTAAAATCATTGCTAAATCGCCGATTTTTTCAATATTAGCACCACTAATAATTTTAAATCCTACTTTTAATTCATTTGCAATAATTTTAGCTAAAGTAGTTTTGCCTAATCCAGGTGGGCCATATAATAATAAGTGATCTAATGATTCTTTTCTCTTTTGTGCTGCTTTTAAATAAACTGTTAAAATTTTTTTAATATGTTCCTGCCCTGTATATTGTTTTAAAGTTTGAGGTCTTAAAAATTGTTCATCTTTGAATGGAACATTGGAAGATTTTTGTTTCGCTTTTTTATTGGTAACCATAATCCATTTTGTCCTTTTATTTGGCTAAAAGTATTAATGCTTCTTTTAACATTAGTTCTAAATTCAATGTTAAATTTAATTTAGGCCAAATAGTTTGGATTTGTTGCAAAGTAAAACCTAAATTTTTTAATGCAGTTTGTATCTCTTTTTGTTTTGGGCTTAACATAATGTTATTAGTTTTGGATATTAATAATTTTTGTTGTAAATGAAAAATAATTTGTTGAGCTGTTTTTTTTCCAATGCCAGGAAATTTCACTAAATAATCAATATCATTTTGTTGAATCGCTTTTTGAGTTTTTACCAAAAGTTCTGAATTTGATATAACAATAGCGATTTTAGGACCTATCCCAGGAATAGTAATTAATTGTTTAAAAAAATTTAAAATATCTTTTTGTAAAAAACCATATAAAGTATGTCGCTCTTCTTTTATATCAAAATAAGTAAAAATTTTAATTTTTTGTTCTAAA
>NZ_JPSQ01000007.1 GCF_001189415.1 Candidatus Phytoplasma phoenicium | reverse complement strand
GGTTGTGCCCCAGAAAAATGGGACTTAAACTAAGCCAAAAAAAATAAGTCAAATTGTTTAATTAAAAATAAACAGTTTGACTTTTTTCTTTTGCCAAAAGTCAAATTGTAAAAGAGGAAAAAAAATGAACCATTCATATATTTATGAAATAAATTCTATTTTACAATATTTATCACAAACACAAACTTTTGAAATTATTTGTGGCCAACAAAAAAACCAAATATAATCTTTCTTCCAAGTGTTTATATTTGAATTATCAAGACATTCCACAATTTCACCATTTATTATGTTTAAATTCTTCCCCTCCTTTTCAAATCATGCATACTAAAGATTTAACTCAAAAATATTTATTTGTTTCTTTGGTAAAAATTTTATTTATTAAAAGGTTCAACAAACAAGGAGTAAAAACAAATGGAAGATAATAAAAATAGTTATTCCATCTTATTTATCTTTGTTTTTCCTATATTTTTAATTATTGTTATTTTAAGTGCTTGCAGTTTGTTTTATCTTAAAGCCAAAAACAAAATAGTTGAAAAACCTGTTTATCTGGAAAAAATAGTTAAAAAACCAATAATAGTTGAAAAATAGTTGAAAAACTAAAAGTAATTGAAGGTTGTGGTACAAGAATAATTACAGAAGTTGAAAAACCAATAATAGTGGAAAAAGAAGTTGAAAAAATAGTGGAAAAAGAAGTTGACAATCATAAGGATTATGTCGGAGCTGATTTTTTTCAAAAATACTATATTGATTTAGAAAATAAATTTGATGCCAAACAATTTGACTACGATAATTTAACCAGAACTTTAAAAATTAATTTATATAATAAAAAAAATCATCACCAAATTTACGAATTAGACGTTAAATATTGTGCACAACCTCAAGAATATCGTATTGTTGCTTTAACCTTAAAACATCCCCTTTATTGTGACGAAAAAATTACTTTATTTTTTGATTCTTTTTTTTTAAATCAATAAAAATTTGATCCTAAAGGTTATAAATGTGAGGAAGAATATGTAATTGGAAAAGTACTTTATTTTGAAAAAAGTTCTCCTTCATATTTGTCTCACATAAGAGCGTGGGAATATACTAAGGACCCTAAGAAGCTATTACCTTATCAAAATCTTGAAACTGCTAAACCATTTTTGCTACATTTAGATGCACAATCAGACAAAGTAGTAGATGCCTATAATTATTTTTGTGATACCCCATTCAGTAACGAAGATATGAACAACGAAAACTCACAAAAAGACCGCGATATAAGTTACATAAAGGATTGTCTTATGGAAGTGTATTCAGATGCCAACAAAATAACAAAGGCTTTAGAAAAATTTTTAGGTTTGGATGTTGAGGCTTTGAGAGATATAAATGACAACCCAAACCCAAACCCCAACACAAATCCAAACCCCAACACGAACATGAATCCAAACACTAACACAAACGGTGAACGTAATGCCTGTTAAACCAAATAATAAAAATAAAAAAGAATTTAACGCCCAAAGGAAAATATATGAAAAAAATAACTAAATATATTTATGATTTAAAATCAATTTTGAAATATTTACTTCAAGAAACGAAATTCAAAATTGTTTGTGTTCATCAAAAAACGAATTATAATACTTGTTTCAAATGTTTATATTTGAATTATAGAGATCTTTTAACCATACATCATCTGTTATTACAATTTCCTTCTCCTCCTTTTCAGATTGATTTTTCTTCTACTTTAACTCAAAATTATTTATTTGATGTGTCAACGAAAAAATTATTGGTTAATGAGGAAAAAACAACTCTTCAATCAAAAGATCCTATTTGGGATGATTCATGTCATCGTTTAGAAAAACAAGTTTTAGGAGATTTATAATGAAAAAAAACACTAAAAACCAACTTTGGGAACACTTTCAAAAACTTATCCCTGCGTCAAAAGACGTTTTAGTGGAAACAGACCTTCAAACTGCTATTCAACAAGATCCTGAATTAAAAACATTAACCTTTCACCAAAAAGATTTACCCATGGTCTCTAAATATTTAAAACTCAAGGCTCAAACCAAAAGTGCTTATGAAATTAAATTAAAAACTACTCCTTATGTTCATTTGGTTTATCAGGAAACTTTAGCTTCCCAGGCTTTACGTTTTCAAAACCATTTAAGGGAAATTCATCATATTTTTCATCAAACCTTTCAGGTGGAAACCTTGGAAAAAGTTAATGTCCAAACTTTTCGAACTAAAATTAAAGGTCAAAGAGAAATTTTAAAAAGTCATTTTCAAACTTTTCAAATTTATCAAACGAAACCTAGTTTATATCTTCAAGGTGATTTTTCTACTGGAAAAACTTATTTTTTAAAATTAATGATGCAAACTTTTTATCAACAATGTCAACCTTTTTTATTTCTCTTTATGCCAGAATTACCAAGTCAATTTAAAACTCATTGGCATGATGAACATTTAGGGAAAAAAATGGAAATATTAAAAACCATTCCTTATTTGTTTTTAGATGATTTAGGAGCAGAAAATTTAACTCCTTATTTACGAGATGATATTTTTTTACCTTTTCTTCATTACCGTCAGGAACAAGGATTACCTACTTTTATTAGTAGTGTTTTAACTATTCCTCAATTATTAGAACATTTAAGTATTAAGGAGGAAAAAAGTCAAAGAATCAAAGCTTTAAGAATCATCAATAAATTAAAACAGATGTGTCAATTTTATTCTTTTGACTTAAAACCCTCTCCTACTCCCCCTTTAACTTCCCCAATGGAAAAAGAAAGACTATGAAAAAAATGTATATTCATCGCACTACTTATTATGAAAATCAAAACAAAATTACTTATGATAATGAATTTAATGATCAAGGTATTATTATTAAACAAATTTGGTATTTACCGAATAGTCAAGACATTGATTTTATTGTTGAATATGATCCCCTCACAGGAGAAGAAATTGATATGGAAAAATTAAAAGAAACTTATTTAGTTACAGTAACCAACATTGATATGGGCCCATCACATGAAAATTGAATTAAAACAAAATAGTTGGGCTTGGTGGCAACATCGCAAAAATTTTTTGAACGCTTCCGAAATAGGTACCATCATGGGGTTAAATCCTTATGAAACTCCAGAAGAATTAATGAAAAAGAAGTTGTTTGGGAGTAATTTTGTGACCAACGAAGCAGTGGAACATGGAAAAAAAATGGAACCTCAGGCTAATTTATTTTTTTCGGTCAAAACTAAAAGAAATTATGAACCCGCTGTGTTTACGAAAGAGTTATTTTCCGCTTCTTTAGATGGTTACCATGAAGCCAGCCAAACTATGTTAGAAATTAAGTGTCCTTTAAAGAAAAATAGTTCCTCTTGGAAAGATTTTTTTGAAAAGAATGTCATTCCTCCTTATTACTGGGCTCAAATCCAATGTGGGTTATTTTGTTCCGATACACAAAAAGCTTATTTTCTGGTGTATTTTAATCCTCAAGAAAATTTTCTTCAAGAAGTAGTGATTAATCCTTCTTTTATTGGAGAAATGATGATAAAAGGTCGGGCTTATCAAAAATTATTCAATGATTACCAAAACCAAATGAAAGGAGAAAAACCGTGAACAATTTCTTGCAAGAAACCCAAAAATATCCTCCCGAAAAAGTGAAAGACATCATCCTCGCTAGTTTTCAAAAAAAATCAGCCCGTCAAATCGCGGAAAAAACAGACGTTGCCTTAGTCATTGTCCGTGATTGGCTTCAACTGAAACATGTTTGTTTATATTTTTTGCTCATGAGTGAAGAACTTTTTAGTTTAGACACTTTAATTGAACGGATTAGTCTTTTATCAAGTTATGTAGTCACATAAATCACTTTGGTTTGAGGTTTGAAGAAGAGGGGAAAGTTTTTCGTTTTTTCCTCGCTTTCTCCTTTTCTCCGAGCCTCAAACCAAAAAAAAAAAAAAAGAAAGAGAAAAAAATGACGAAAAAAGAATTAATTACTCACATCGCCCAACAAGGTCAAATCAGTATTACTCAAACAAAAGCGTTTTATGAAATTTTTGAAGAAGTTTTATATCAAGGGTTAAGTCAAGAAGGAGAAGTAGTATTATCACCAGAAATCGGGAAATTAATTTTAAGTACCCAAGCAGCTCGTATTTATCCTGAGATGAAACGCGTTTTTTATCCTAAAAAGAAAAAGTATAGGTTTCAACCCACAGGAAGAAAATTAGAATATCCCGCAGTGACTGTGGTGCGTTTTCGCCCTGCTACTAGTTTAAAACAAGCAGTGAAACCAATTATTTTAAAAAAGAAAAGTTAAAAAAAAGAAAGAGAGTCGAAAAAAATGGCTTTTTTAAAAAAGAAAAAAACAACTTCTCAGTTAATCTCGAAGAAAAAAAACAACCCCTCAATTAAAAAAAAAATATTACCCCAAACAACTTTAGTCAAAAAAACTCTCCCGAAAAAGTTACCTTTAAAAGCCACTCTCCAAGAAATGATTACGCAATTAGAACAATTATTAACTCAAATCAAGGAGTAAATTGTTATGTGGTGGGGTCTTAGTTTAGTGAGTTTAGGTTATTATTGTTTTAATTTTTTAAAAGGTTATACCGTTAAAGAAATTTTAGAACGTCGTTTGGATACGATGCAAACAACGATTTTTACTGTTTTTTTAATTTTGGGGTTTCAACCATTTTTTCTTTTTCTGCAAAAAGGGTTGATTTTCCTGAAAGATGTTTTTTTAGGTTGTTTTTTTCCTGAAAAAAAATTAAAAAATTTAGAAATTAAATACGCCAAAGAGGTTTATCGCCATGAATTACTTTTAAAAAAATTAGCTACTCTTCAAAACCAGCAACAAAAATTGCAACAAAAAATTTTGACTCAACAACACAAAGTAGCTCAAAAGAAAAACCAGCAAACTTTGAAAGACACTTTGGTCCAAAAAAAAGAATTGGAAGAGAAAAAAAATGAGTAATACAGGGTTCGCGGTGGGTTTAGTGTTGGGGGTTTTTGTGGGGGCTAGTTTTGCGACCGGGTTAATGTTTCTTATTAAGAAAATTTTTTTTAGCGTACCAGAAACCCAACAAAATTTCACCAAACTGCAAGCAGATATACAAAAATTATATCAGCGCCAAGAAGAGGAAGCTAAACCGCAACCCCCAAAGGTAGCCCCAGCACTGGCTGAACCCCCAATAAACAAAGAACAAGCAGAGAATGAGTTGGTTACCACAACGAACCTCTGCCTCGAAAATGAAAAAAATTAAGGAAAGAAAAAAAAATGATAGAAAAAAAACAAAAAATAAAAATAATTGGTTGGAGCTTATGGGTTATCGGCATAATGATAGTCGGTTTTTGTTTCGTTGTCAGTTTATTGAAAGATAAAACAGAGGACAATCCAAATAAGGTCATCACTCCTCCCTCCTCCTCCACCACTGTCGATTTCATCGAACAATTGGAAGAATGTCAAAAACTGTTAAAACAAACGAATGTAACTCCAGAATACCAAAAAATTTTGCAAGCCATTGTTCATAAACTAGAAACGAAAATTCAAAGAGCAGAAGAACAAAAAGCTTTTCAAGCTTATTTAAGTAATTTATCAGCAGAAATTCTTGATTTAGAAAAACAATTAAACGAACAACCCCTTTCTTTAATCAAAAAAAATACTTTATCAGGAAAAAAATTAAAGAAAGAAAAAGAATTAATCCAATTAAAAGAACAAAAAGATTTATTTCAAGAAAAAGAAGAACTGCAAACCCAAGTTTTACCTAATTTAGAAGAAAAATTAAAAGAAACCAGCTTAACTCCGCAAGATAAAACCAACTTAACGAAAGAAAAAACTAAGTGGGAAAATCGTCTTCAAGAAATTGAAACTTTTTTAATTAAAATTAAAAATCAACAAAGAATTCATACTTTAGAGAAACTTATCCGTCAAGAAGAAGAAGACGAAAGTTTAACCAAACTCTTGGAAGAAGAAAAAAATTATCTTAGCAGTCAAATTTAACGATGTGGCATTTTCGTCGTTGGCTTTTTCTGTTTTTCTTTTTTTACTGTGGTTATGTCATCGCGTTGCTGGGCAGACAGGAGGATGCTGGCGAGGTTTTTGCAGACATTCCTCGCCTGACCAAGGCAGTCACGGTCCCCAAAAAAACGCTGACGTATCTGGCTTCTGCTCCTTACGATTCTCTCGCTACCCAACCTATTGAAGATTTTTATTATCATTCCCTGGTGCCAGTGAAAAAAGAACAGGAAGGGGAAATGGTCATTTATGATGTTTATTTAGGAGAAAATACGGGGATGAAAGAAGCGTTAGGGTGGTTAAAATACGCTTTTCCCCAAAAAAACTTTCAACATCATTTTAGTTACGCTTTATATAATCAAGCAGATCTTGATGAAGTTTCTTTTGATTTTCGTCTGAAAGATCCGCCTCCTCATTTTTTGTTAGCATATTTTGAAGCAGGTACTAGAGAAGGCCAAGACGAAACTTTTTCTTTAGCTACTTTAAAAAAACAAGGGCACGGAGCTTCATCTTTATATTATTTTTGGAGTCAACCTAAACCTTATCTTCCCCAAACTACCCCTTTTCGTCCGGAAAATTATCAAGTAGATATTTTATATGACCAAGGTACTAATTTTGGTGGCCCTAGTTATTTTTTCCTTCATAAAGTAATCCTTAAAGATCGGGAAAAAAACCAAGTAGTAGGTGTTTTTCCGATGAATCAAAAAATTGAAGAACCTTTCTTTATTTTTAATTATGACTTTGCCTTAAAATTCCCTTTTTATAATTACGTCACAGAAGGGGTTTTATGGAATACTAATCACATTAAATCTTTAAAAAAGATTGATTTATATGAGCAAAAAACCAAGCAAAAAAGAACTTTATATTATGATGTAGAATAAAAAAACAAAGAAGAACATCAATCTTTATTTTTATTCAAAAATAAAAAAATACCCAAATTAAGAACTTTTTCGTCCTCAAATAAGACGTTAAACTGTTTGTTTGATAAAGTTATTAATATCTTTTCCCCCTTGAAAAGAACCAACTTAATTAATTATCATTGAAGAATTATTCGGAGCAATCTTTCTTGCACTTTTCAGTATCTTCCTACAAAAGATACTGAAACATCAAGAAGGAAAAAAATTCCTTCATTTTTTGACGAAAACATTAAATGATTGCTTTCTCTTTTGCTTAATCTTCTGATGGAATGAAACCCCAAAAGATTAAGGAAAGGAGAAAATTTAAAAAAAGGAATTTGAAAATCATGAAATTAGTGATGAAAAAAATTGTTGGTTGGTTATTGGGAGGTTTTGTAGTTTTGTTTGGAGGAACGTGGCTATATTGTCACTTGATGTTTTCCTCTACAGTACCAGTGACTCCCATCACCCATCCATCAAATGAATTGGACCAAATCCAAACTCAATTAAATCTCTTAACCCAAACAAATCAAAAGAAAATCGAAGAAGCCCAACAAATTCAAACGCTAGATGACCAGTTAAACAAACAAATCAGTTCTCATATCGGCTTAATTCAAGATCTTTACCAAGCCATTGGTCAGTTAGAAAAGGAAGCAAGCACTAAAGAAGAACAATTAAAAACAGCGACGGAGGAAGCAGAAAAAAAAACTTTAACGCAAGAAATTCAAAACCTCCAACAAAACATCACCACCAAAAAAGAGGAAAAAACTCAATTAGAACAAGCCACACAAGCTTTAGTGGAACAAAGAAAAGCCCTGAATCAACGTCAAACCACTCTCCATCAAACGATTAATCAAGAAAATAAGGTGATTAATCAAACCCAACAATTTCAAGTACTTTACACTGAAATTGAAGATTTAAAAACAGCGATGAGAGAAAACGAAGTTAACCAACAACGAACAGCCGAATTATTAAAGGAACAACCCGCTCATAGTACGGAAACTCCTCAGTTAGAAAAATACCAACTTTTTTTAAGAAAACAGTTATTAGCTTTCAACCAAAAAATTCAAAAAATTAACCAAATGATTGAAATCTTAAAAAATCCTCAATTAGTCACAGACAAGAAAAAACCCAAAACTTTTCAAAATGTTTATGGGATGGAAAAAGAAAAAAACCGACTAGCAAAATTAGTCCATTATTTTAAAGCAGACAAACACGTTTTAGGCTATCAAAATGTTAGACCCATGGGTGTTTTATTATATGGTCCTCCAGGAACAGGAAAAAGTCATTTAATTGAAGCTTTTTGTGGAGAAACAGAAACACATTTTATTGAATTAGATCCTTCTCGTTTCGACAAAACTTACGTGGGAGAAGGAAATGAAGAATTAGAAAAGATTTGGGCCGAAGCAGAAAGTCATGACAAAGCAGTGATTTTTATTGATGAAATTAGTGGTTTAGCGAATCGGGAAGATAAAAATACTAATCAAACCGCTAGTAACATTGTTAATAATTTATTAACCAAAATAGATGGTTTTAAAAGAAGTAATAAAAAAATTCTTTTAATGGGAGCGACTAATCATTTAGAAAAAATTGATAGTGCGTTAAGAAGTCGTTTTCAACAAGAAATTGAAATTGATTCTTTTTCGAAAGAAGAAATTCCTGGTTTTTTGGAATTCTTAATTTTACAAAATAATTATCGTCTTAGTTATCATACTTTTAATTATATTATGACTTTAGTTAATCGTTTACCTAAGGATAAATCTTTGTCCAATCGTGATTGGGTGAAATTACTGAATGATGCTTTTTTAAATTACGATTATTATGCTTATCATTTTCCTCGACATGAAGTGATGTTACCTTCTGATTTAGATGAAGCGTTGGAAACTCAAATCAATCAACTTAAAACCCAAGCTGAAGAACAACAACGTCGTGAAGCTTGTGAAGCAGAATATGCGAAATGGAAAGAAGGCTTATTAAAATACTTCACTGATCAAAGAGATATGACCCCAGTGCAAAAAACTTACATTTTTCAACGTTTCAATGGGTTAGATCAATGTCAACATCCTGACCTCGTCGCACAAAGTTTAACCCCTTTGATGAAAGGACCTTTTGATAATTGGCTTTTAGATTCAAACGATCCCTTTATAACGAGAGAAGAATTCGAACTCTTTAAAGATCTTTTTGAAAACGTTTATTACTTTAGCACAATAAGAGAGTCAACAAAATCTGATTTTGATTCAAATATTCTTGTATCAATAGATTATTTATTGCATCAAATACGTTTCGATTATGAAGGACCAAAATATCTTTTAGAAGAAGATAAGGATTTTTATATAGGGATTTTGAAATTTTTTATTCAAAAAAAAATACGCGGTGAAAGAAAAGAAATTTCATATTTCCTCCACTTTAATCCTGTAAAACAATATATTACCTTATATACAAAACCAATGAATGCGAAAGAAAATCCAACATACGATAACTTATTCCTTTATTTACAGAGAAAATGAATATGAAAGAGAATTAAAATGAACAAATTAAAACAAATTTTTTTCTTATTTTTATTAATTATTTTGGCAGTGGGTACGTATTTTCTTTATGCACATTATCATCAACCTATCAAAATAAAATTTGATTTTGAAAATCCATATGAAAAAATAAATTTAACCAAGATAAAACAGGAAGATATTGCAAAAATATTTCCTCACAACGACGATCTGACTGCAATCAAATTCAAACCAATCATACAACAATTCCGCAAAAACTTTCAATTTAAAAATAAAATTTCTGCTCCTCATATTTATCTTGCGAAAGATCAAAAGGAAATTGTGATTACAGGTTTAAAAAAAGATGATTTCCTGGAAGAAGAATTTAAATTTGCAGAAACTTCCTGTCAAGAAACAAATCCCATAACAAAACAAAGTCTTATAGTAAAAACTTCTTTTTATTTCCAAATTATGGAAAAAGAAAAAGATCAATTTACATTAAAATTTTTATCGCCCAAAACAGAAACAATCATTAAATAATAAAAAAACATAGTGACTAAAACTAAAAAATTTGATAAAACATTTGAAAACACTTTCCTCGAAGCAATGACTACTAACAAAGAAATAGTTTGATTTTCTAAAATAAGTAAAGGAAAATTAAAATCAAGAAAAACTTATTTCAGTAGCAACCTTCAAACAAAAAAAACTAAAAATTCCTGCCTTGCAAACTTTCAAAAAAACCATCAAAGGCAAAATTCAAAGTTAAATTTAAAATAGAAAAGGAAGAAAAGAAAAAATGGAAATATGGCAAAAAAAATCAACTTATTTGCAATTAATAATTTTAATTTTCATGATATTCACCACTTGGAACTTTCTGTATAATAATTATTGGAAAGAACAAATTAACAACCCTTATAACCAACATTTAAAAGACATTCATCAAATTGAAAAGAAAGTAGATAAATTTAAACAACAAAACCGCAATAATTTTCAAAAAATTAATGAAAAAATCGATAACTTACTGCTTTATACACAAACAAAACAAATATAAAAGAATAAAAAAAAGAATATAAAAAATCATTTTAACCCTTCTCACTTTATAATAAAAAGAGTTACACATGAAAAGAAAAAGGAGGAAGGGTAAAGTGATAAAAAAAAAATATTCATTGGAAATAAAATTAAAAGCGGTGTTAGCTTTTCAAGAAGGAGCCCATTACCACACTATTCAACAACGTTTGGGGATTAAAAATTTTAGTCAAATTTATCGATGGGTCAAATGGTTTCAAACCAAACAATGGGACCGTCTACAACCAAAAAGAGGTCCTCAATATACTAATCCCAAAAATATACCAGACCAACCCAAAGAAAAAACTTACCTCCTTATCAAACAAGAAATACAAAAAATTTTAAAATTAAAAGCCCCTCTCAACAAAAAAGTTTTTTTAACTATCATAAAAAAATACCAACAAATAGTTCCTTTAAAACAATTAAGAAAGTGGTTAGGTCTTACCAAAACCACTTATTACCGTTGGTTAAAAGCTGCTACTTCTTCTTCTTCTCCTTTAACCATCCAAATCCAACAAATTTGCCTTCAAAATAAATATTATAATAGTTTAGGCCAAAGCCGTTTTATATGGGTTTATCGTAAAGTTCATGCTTTTTTAGTGAGTCAAGGAGTAAAAGTTAACGCCAAAACAGTTTATAACAAAATGAAAGCATTAAAGTCTTTATGTCAAACGAAAAAAAACCGTTATATCAAAACTATTCATCAACAGGCTTATTACCGCCGTCCTTTATCCACAACTAATCTCTTAAAAAATAATTTTACTGCCAGTCAACCTGCTCAAAAACTTTGTGCGGATTTTACTTGTTTTATTTATGGACAACATCAAAGACTTTATTTATCCATTATTATGGATTTATATAACCGAGAGATTGTGGCTTATCAATGGGCAGAACAACAAACCAATTCTTTAGTTTTAAAAACGCTGCAACAACTTCCTTATTGTACTCAACCAGGAATTTTTCATTCAGATCAAGGAAGTCAGTATACTTCTTTAGAATTTCAAACAGTTTTAACATCCAAAAACTTAATGCCGAGTTTTTCCGAAAAAGGGGAACCTTCTCAAAACGCTTGCGTGGAAGCTTTTTTTAGTAATTTAAAATGTGAAACTTTTTATTTAGAAAAAAAGAAATTTTGCACTAAGAACAGATTAATCAATCTTATTGATACTTTTATCCAACATTATAACCAGAGTCGTCAACTTTCTTTTTTAAATTATGTTTCCCCTTTACAATACAAACAAATAAAACAACAAGCCCTCAATAGATAGAAGAGGGCTAGCTTTGTTGGAAAAATTCTTTAATTAAAAAATAATCAATAAGTAAAAAAATTAATCAATTTTCTCAGAAACTAAAAAAAGAAGGTTGACATTAATTTAAATACCTCTTTTAAGGGGTTTAACATTACTTAAAAGGCATAGTTTTTTATAAAGTAATAGAATAATATTACTCAATTAAATTAAAGGGCAAAACAGCTAAAAAAGAATATTAAAAATCTTTTTTGATTTTAACTTTTTACTTTATTTTTTATCATTTCTTTTTGCTTCTTTTTCTTTTCTTTTTTTCTTTTTTCTTTTTTAAAATTTTTTTTTGAAAAATTAAAAAAGAAATTTAAATTTTTTTAAAAAAGTGTTGACAAAAAAAATTTTTATGTTAGCATATTAGTAATTAGCAATTTGATTTTTATTTAGTAGTTCTAATTTTAGAACTCTAAGTGACAAAATATTTTGGCTTCATATGAGTTCCATTTTCTTGGAGCATTCAAAATAATGTTATGCTCTTTGGTCATAATCATCGATTGCTTTTACAAATCGTGTTTCTCATCTGGTTAATTTTTCTATTTTTTATCTATTTGCTGTCAACAAAAAAAATCACTATTTGTTAGTGAGTTTTTTAAGGAATAAAAATGAATTTATTGATAATTTGGAGATCAAAAATGCAATTTAAAAAATTTACATTAAATCGATCATTGCAGAATCTAAATGAACACTGTCTTTTATATTAATCATCCGACAATTTTTTTTCTTAACAAAATAATGAAGAAACCAATAAATACTTTGTGTTATAAAAACTATTAACCAAAAAAGACTTAATAAAAATGTTTTATTATCTAAATCTGTAGAAATATTTTCTAATTTGATAGGTATTTCATTCAAAGACAAAGTTGATTCTGGTCCATTGCTAATACAAGATTGTAAAACAGTATAAAATAAATGACCAATTTTTTTATCTTTTAAATAACCACTAATAATGACAGCATAAACAAAACCGCTGTTAATTAATAAATTAATCTTTGAAAAAATTTCGTATTGGACCTTATAGAAAAATTTTAATTTCTGTTGGTTATTTTTTTTATTGTTCTTTAATTTTAAATTATTTATGATCAAAATTTGTTCGCATTTTTTTGCAAAAATTAAAGTTAAAAAAAAAGTTAAACAAACATAAGAAACTAAAGTTTTTTGATCAACAACTTTCAAATAACCTAAAACGACAAATAACATAAAAAAAGAAAAAAAT
>NZ_JPSQ01000069.1 GCF_001189415.1 Candidatus Phytoplasma phoenicium | reverse complement strand
TTTAATAATGAGATTTAATAATGAGATTTAATAATGAGAAAAAATAAAAAATAAAACGAAAGAAAAAATTTAATAATTAAAAAATATTTAAAAAGGAGTGAAGGAAATAATCATGACATTTACTTTTTTTGATGATAATCAAGATTTATTAGAACATTTTTTAAAAGATTGGAGAAATAATTCTTTTAGTAATAATTTCCAATCTTTAATGAAAACTGATATTAAGGAATATCATGATAGTTACGTTTTAATCAGTGAAGTTCCAGGTTTTAAAAAAGAAAATATTAAAATTAGTTTAGACAAAGGTATATTAGTAATAGAAGCACAACCTTCTTTAACTGAGAATAAAGAAATTGATGATAAACAAGAAAATAATAAAGAAAAAATGCCTAAAGAAAAATTCCATTATTTAAGACAAGAAAGATTAACTGGTATTATTAAAAGAAGTTTTAATTTAGGTGAACAATTTAGTATTGAAGATATTAAAGGTAATTTGGAAAATGGTTTGTTAACAATTAAAGTTAACAAAAAACAAAAAGAATTACAGCCAAAAAAATACTTAGAATTAAAATAAAAGAATTAAATAGATATCAAAAAAATAAAATTCCAAAAATAAATATTTTTGGGATTTTATTTATAAATTTCATAGTATTTTCTTATTGGGGTTTATAATTTTTTTATGTTCAATCAACAAAATTTTGATAAAAATTAAATCATTAGGATGAACATATAAAACATTTTGTTCTTGATCATAATATGATTTTTGTTCTATTATGTTTTTTAATATAAATAATTGAATATTCTCTATATTTGTTACTTTTGCAAATATTTGCTTTAATTCAATAGGGATTTGATTGTGTAATTCTTTATCAAGAATGCTGAAATTAATATTTGTATAATTTTTAATTTCAGTTTCTTTTTGAATTTCTTCGTTTTTATCAATATTTAATGTTGTTTTCTGTTGACAAATGATTCGTTGTAGTTCTTTTTCTAAGTTATCTATTTTTTGTTCTAATAATT
>NZ_JPSQ01000068.1 GCF_001189415.1 Candidatus Phytoplasma phoenicium | reverse complement strand
AATCACTTTTTATTTCAAAACATTTTGAAACATCAAAATAAAAATTAATTGTTGGAAAATTATTTAAATCCATTATTTTTAATTTATATTCTGAAGAATAAGTCTTAATAACTAAAAATTGATTTTCCATAGAAGCTAATTTGATAATATCGAAATTTATTTTTTTAATAATTTCAATAAAATATTTACCTGAAACTAATAAAGTCCCTTCTTTTTGAATTTTTAAACTCGGTTCTTCTATTTTTATTCTAACCGCAATATTAACATTGCTAACTTCTAAAAACAAAATATCCCCTTTAGCCTCAAGTTTTATTGAATAATAAATAGGGAAAAAAGTTTTTTGTGGAATTATCCTTTGAATTTGAAGTAAATAATGCAAAAAAATTTCTGTTTTGATTTCGAAATTCATAATATAAATAACCTCTTCCTTCGACAATTTATTGATTTTTTTGAGATTTTATTGATTATTAATTTTGGTCAAAAGGAGTTTAATAACTTTTTTTAATTCTTCTTCCTCTTCAATTTTTTTTTTTATTTTTTTAAAAGCTTTTAAAATAGAAGAATATTTACGATCAAACAAAAAACTAATCATTTTAAAAGATAAATTATTCAAAGTTTTTATTAAATAAAAAGTAATATGACGAGGAATTGTATATTTAGAATGTTTTTTTTTACTGATCAAATCCCGAACATTAATATTATAAAATTTACTAACTATATTTTTGATTTTTTCAACATTAGATTCTTCTTCAAAAACATTTTTTTTTGTTTTTAATAAAGGTTTTAAAGAATTCATTGTATTTTGTAAATTAATTTCTAAACCATAAATTTGAGTATAATTTAAAAGTCTTAATAATGCACCTTCCATTTCACGAATATTTTCATCAAAATGAGAAGAAATAAATTCTAAAATTTCTTTTTTAAGTTTGAGATTTTCTCCTTGTAATTCGAATATTTTTTTTTTTAAAATATCTAAACGATGTTTAGAATCGGGTTTTTGAATATCTACTACCAATCCTGCTTTAAAACGATTAGTAAGTCTTTCCATTATATTATATAATTCAGAAATTGGTTTATCACTTGTTACAACTATTTGTTTTTTATTTAAATTTAAATAATCAAAAAGTTTAAAAAATTCTATTTGCGTTCTACGAGCTTCAGACATAATTTGAATATCATCTACTAATAAAACATCAATATTACGATATTTTTGATTAAATTCTTCCATTTTTTCTTTTCTT
>NZ_JPSQ01000067.1 GCF_001189415.1 Candidatus Phytoplasma phoenicium | reverse complement strand
TAATTATGAAGAATTTAATTTATATAAACAATATTTAGTGATGCAAGAAAATAAAGAAGAACATGATGACCAATATGATAAAGATGATCTTTTAAATGCTAAAAAAATTACTTTCATTAGTTTAGATGAAGCCTTCCAAATAAAATCAAATGCTAAAGTTGGAGATTTAATAGAAATAGAAACTAATCCCCAAGAATTTAATTTTTATGCTAGTAAAGAATTTAAAAATAAGTTTAATGAAGAAATAATTAAAAAACAAAGAGAAAATATTTATCATTTATTCAAAAATTATGAGAATAAAATTATCAATGCTAAAATTATAGATGTTAATGAAAATTTTTGGACTTTAGAATTAGAAAAAAAAATCACTACTACTTTATCTAAAAATAAAGTTCTTGTTAATGATAAGTTTGATATAGGCGAAAGAATTCAAGTTTATGTGGTAGAAGTTCAAAATACCACTAAAATGCCTAAAATTTTAATTAGTCGTACCAATATAAATTTTGTTATTGAAATTTTTAAAGAATTTATTCCTGAAATTCAAGAAGGTTTAATAGTCATTAAGGGGATATCTCGTATTCCTTCAGAGAGAATCAAAATAGGGATTTTGTCTAAAGATGATAAAATTGATCCTGTAGGAGCTTGTATTGGAAAAAACGGCAGTCGTATTAAAAGTATTATTGATGTTTTAAAAGGAGAAAAAATTGATATTTTTCTTTGGGATAATGATCCTAAAGAATTAATTAAAAATTCTTTAAAACCGGCAAAAATTGTTGATATTATCGAAATTAACGAAAATAACAAAACTGCTTTAGCTTTAGTTGCTGAGAATCAAATTTCTATTGCTATTGGTAAATCAGGCCAAAATGTCAAATTAGCTACTCAAGCAACCAAATGGAATATCAAAATTAAAACTATTACTTAATATTCAAAAGAGGTATATCTTTGTTATAACAACGATCAACAAATATGAAAAGTTTTGATTACCTTAAGAAAATGATTTTAATTTTAAATATTTAAGAAGAAAGATAAAATATGAATACAGAAAAAAAACAACAAAATCTATCACACAATCCAGTAAAAACAAAAAATTATATTTTCAACCCTAAAGATACTATCAAAGATTTATCGAATATTTTAGAAGTCTCTAATATTTTTTTAATTAAGAAATTAATTCAATCAAAAATTAAAACTAATATTAATCAACTAATAACTAAGGATATTATTGAAATTTTAAGCCGTGAATTAGATTTTCAAGTGATTTATTCAGAACCAAAAACTCATTTCAATGTAGAAAAAACTAAACCAGTAACAGCTTCTGTAAAACCACATTTAATTCACCGTACTCCTATTGTGACTGTTATGGGACATGTTGATCATGGAAAAACTACTCTTTTAGATTCGATTCGTCAAACACGAATGGTTGATAAAGAATTCGGAGGAATTACACAACATATTGGTGCTTACGAAGTAGTTTATAAAGAAAATAAAATAACTTTTATAGATAGTCCTGGACATGAATCTTTTTCACAAATGAGATCTCGTGGAGCTCAAATCACTGATATTTGTGTTTTAGTTGTGGCTGCAGATGATGGAGTGAAACCACAAACAATAGAATCAGTGCAACATGCTCAAAATGCTAATGTGGAAATTGTGGTAGCCATTAATAAAATTGACAAAACGAATAATAAAAAAGAAAATATTATGTTTGAATTATCTAATTTAGGATTGACCCCTGAAGAATGGGGTGGTAAAACTCCTTATATTGAAATTTCAGCTCTTCATCAAAAAGGAATAGATAATTTATTACAAACTATTTTATTAATAAGTGAAATGCAAAATATCCAAACAGATTTAAATCAAGTCACATGTGGCGTAGTTTTAGAAGCTAGTTTGAATAAAAATAAAGGCCCTGTTGCAACTTTAATTTCATCTCAAGGCATACTACGTAAAGGGGATATTATTGTGGCTGGTAATACTTTTGGTAAAATTCGTTCTATTGAAGATCATACTAAAAAACAATTACTAGAAAGTTTTCCTTCACAACCTGTTTTAATTACAGGATTGTCACAAGTTCCCCAAGCAGGCGATTCTTTTATCATTGTCGATGAACTAAAAATAGCTACAAAAATAGTAGAAGAAAGAAAAAATATTTTACAAGAAAATAAAAGATTATATATAGAAGCTAATAAAATAGAAGAAAATGTTTTTGAATTAGATAATGAAAATCCTATTCAATATTTAAATATTATTTTGAAAACAGATACGCAAGGTAGTATTGAAGTAATTCAAGAAACTTTAGCAAAATTAAATAATGATGAAATTAAAATTAATTTTGTGAAAAAAGCAGTTGGCATGATTACAGATAATGATATTGATTTAGCTAAAACATTTAATGCTATTTTAATCAATTTTAATAATCCATTAAGGAGTGAAATTAAAAAATTAGCTCAAAGTACAAAAATAATCATTCAAGATTACAAAATCATTTATAAAATTGTGGAAGATATCGAAAAAGAAATCAAAAAATTAATGAAACCGCTTATGGAAGAAAAAGTTACTGGACAAGCAGAAATTCGTAGAATTTTTCATATTAGTTCTATTAACGAAAATATTGCTGGTTGTTACGTGATTAATGGTACTATTTATAGTAATGCTTTGGCGAAAGTGATCCGTAATAAAAAGATTATTTATCGAGGTAAAATTATTTCTTTAAAACATTTAAAAAATAATATTTCCAGTGCTTCACAAGGATATGAATGTGGTATTTTATTAGAGAATTTTAATAATTTTCAAATTAATGATATAATAGAAACATCTAAATTAGAGAAAGTGATAATAAAATAATGAGTATTACTAATAAAAGAAGAGCTAAATTGATTCATGAGATCTTAGTAGAAGTAGTTAATGATATTATTAAAAATGATCAAATAGATTATATTAATATTACTAACGTTGAATTATCCAATGATTTTTCTTTTAGTACTGTTTATTATAC
>NZ_JPSQ01000066.1 GCF_001189415.1 Candidatus Phytoplasma phoenicium | reverse complement strand
TTTATTGAACATGTAAAGGATATTTGAAAATAGAATCTAAAATACCTGTTCCTGCAGGAATCAATCCGCCTACAATAACATTTTCTTTTAAACCATATAAATAATCTACTTGACTTTTAATCGCTGCATCAATTAAAATTTTAGTTGTTTCTTGGAAAGATGCTGCAGAAAGTAAAGAATCACTTTTCAAAGCCGAACGAGTAATTCCTAATAAAACTGGTCTTCCTGCTGCTAATCTTTTATTTTGTCGTAACATTTGTTCATTAGATTTTTTAAATTCTTTAATAGAAACTTCTAAACCTGGTAATAAATGAGTGTCACCTTCATCGATAATAACAATTTGTTTAAACATTTGTCTAATAATAATTTCTATATGTTTATCACTAATACTAACACTTTGTGATTGATAAACTTTTTGTACTTCTTCTAAAATATATTTTTGTGTCTCTTCAACATCACTAGCTCTTAATAATTCTTTTAAATCAATAGAACCTGTAGTTAATTTTTGACCTGCTTTTACTTGCATATTCTCTTGAACCAAAATTTCAATATTAGGATAAAGAGAATAATGATATGTTTGGGTTGGTTGTTCGTTAGAAGTGATGATAATAAATGGTTTTGAACCATGATGTTCTACTTCTGTTACTAAACCATCACATTCGCTAATAATTGCTTTTCCTTTAGGTTTACGAGCTTCAAACAATTCTTGGATCCTAGGTAATCCTTGAGTTATATCAGAAACTGCTAACACACCTCCAGTATGAAAAGTACGCATAGTTAATTGTGTTCCTGGTTCTCCTATAGATTGTGCAGCAATAACTCCGACAGCTTCACCAATTTCTACTTTTTGATTTGTTGCTAAATTTAAACCATAACATTTAACACAAAGACCATGTTCGCAATTACAAGTTAAAACACTACGGATTTTCACTTGTGTAATACCTGCTTGAATAATAAAAGGGATGATTTCTTTTGTAATCATTTGATTTTTAACAACAATAATTTCTTGTGTTTGCGGATGTACAATATCTTCGGATGCAAAACGACCAAAAATACGTTCCGATAATAAGATAATTTCTTTATCATCTTGTATAATTGATTCAATCCAAATATTTTTATCACTTTGGCAATCTTCTTGCGTAATAATATTATCTTGTGCTACATCTACTAAACGACGCGTTAAATAACCTGATTCTGCTGTTTTTAAAGCAGTATCAGTAGAAACTTTACGAGCACCATGTGTAGAAATAAAAAATTCTGAAACTGTTAAACCTTCTTTGAATGAAGTTTTTACAGGGATTTCTAAAATTTCTCCTTTAGGGCTATTCATTAAACCTCTCATCCCTGATAATTGAGAAAAGTTCGAAGCGTTACCGCGTGCTCCACTATCACTAATCATAAATAAATTATTATCTTTAACAAATTCTTTCATCAAACCTTCTTGAATTTTATCACGTACTTGTTTCCATTCTTTAATAACTAAACTCTTTTTTTCTGTACTTGTTAAAAAACCATAATCATACCATTTTTCGATTTGAGATATTTTGTTTTCTACATGATTTAATAATTCTGCTTTTTTGGAATAAACATTAATATCAAAATGAGAAATAGTAATACCAGCTAAAGTAGCGTATTTAAAACCTAAATCTTTAATATTATCTAACATTTTTGATGTAGAAGTAATATTACTTTGTTTAAAAACACGACCAATAATCATAGAAAGAAATTTCTTTTTAAAAGGTTCAGGTGAAGGAATTTGCGATAATAAATTTTTTGGATCGACCCCTCGAGGAATAAAATACAAATCTGGTGTTTGAATTTCTAAATTGGCAATAGTAGGTTCCTGAATATAAGGAAAATTAACAGGTAAAATATTATTAAAAATTAATTTTCCTAAAGTTGTTACTAAATATTTTTCTTTTTGTTCTTTAGTAAAAAATGATTCAACATTAACAGTTTTAATCAAAATACGTGTATGTAAATCAATATATTTATTAAAAAACGCTAATTCTACTTCTTTTAAATCAGAAAAAATTTTACCTTCATTGCGATGCTTAAATTGATATTCTTGATTTTTATGTTGAGCATTATATCCTGTAAAAATATGTTCTTTTCTAGATTCAATAGTTAAATAATAATTACCTAAAACCATATCTTGTGAAGGAGACAAAACTGGATGTCCATTTTTAGGATCTAAAATATTATTAGACACCAACATCAATAAACGAGCTTCTGCTTGAGCTTCTAATGATAAAGGTAAATATACAGCCATTTGATCACCATCAAAATCTGCATTAAAAGCAGCCGTTACTAAAGGATGTAATTTAATGGCTTTTCCATCAATTAATTTTGGTTCAAAAGCTTGTATACCTAAACGATGTAATGTAGGAGCTCTATTTAATAACACCGGATGTTCTCTAACAACTTCTTCTAAAATACTTAAAATATATTCATTCATTTTTTCATATAAAGTAATAGCGCTTTTACGATCAATACCTTTAGCTTCTTGCAACTTATTAAGAATAAAAGGTTTGAATAAAATCAAAGCCATTTGACGAGGAATTCCACATTGATGTATTTTTAAATCAGGACCAACAATAATCACAGATCGTCCAGAATAATCAACTCGTTTTCCTAATAAATTTTGACGAAAACGTCCTTGTTTTCCCCTTAACATCTCAGAAAGAGATTTTAAAGTTTTATTTTTCTCCATATTAGAAGTATTTTTTTTATTAACTTTCACATTATCAAATAAAGAATCAACTGCTTCTTGAAGCATTCTTTTTTCATTTTTAATAATTAACAAAGGAGCTTTTTGTTTAATTTGTTTTTTTAAACGATTATTGCGGTTTAAAATACGACGATATAAATCATTAATATCGGTAGTAGCAAAACGACCACCATCTAAAGGTACAATAGGCCTTAAATCTGCAGGTAAAACAGGAATAACATCTAATACCATCCATTCAGGTTTATTATCAGAATGATTAAAAGATTCGATAATTTCTAATCTTTTAATTAAAATATCTCTTTTTGGTTTAGAAACTTTTTGTAAAAGTTGACGTAATTCTTGGATTTTTTGATTAAGATCTAACTCTTGTAACATTGTCTTAATGGCTTCTGCTCCTGTTAAAGCAACAAAGTTTTCACCATAACGTGTTAAATATTGTTCATATTGTATCGCCGAAATAATTTGTTTCTTTTGTAAATCTGTGTTTCCTGATGAAAAAACAATATAAGAAACATAATAAGCTATTTCGGATAATTCTTTAGCTTTAATACCTAATAAAATAGCTAAACGACTAGGAGAACTGTTTAAATACCAAGTATGCACCACAGGTGAAACTAATTCAATATGCCCCATTCTTTCACAACGTACTTTTTGTTCAGTTATTTCTACACCACATTTAGGACAAATTTGAAATTTTTTAAGAGTTTGTTTTTTTAAACAAGAACATTGTAAATCTTTGGAAGGTCCAAAAATTTTAGGACAAAATAATCCTCCGATTTCGGGTTTAGCTGTACGATAATTAATAGTTTCATAATTAATGATTTCGCCATAAGACCATTGTCGGATTTCATGAGGCGAAGCTAAACGAATTTTAAAATATTCATATTCTCGACTACCATATTTTTTTTTTAATTTGTGTTGTCTGGTTAAGGGATCGACAATAGAAGAAAAAGGATTAACGATAGTTTCTTCTTTTGATATATCATCAAAAAATTTTTCACGATAAAAAGCTAAAACATTATTGATTTGTTTTACATAAAGAGCATTATTTTTCACTAAATTCCATAAAAACATTTTATCGACTTGCAAAATATTTTGACAATTATAAATACTGTTTTCAATTAGTAACTGAATTAACCCATCTTTTAAATTTAAATTAGATAAATTTTCAGGCAAAAAATGTTTTTTTAAAAAAGGAATAATTTCATCCAAAAATTCCTGTGTCAATAAGGAACATAAATCTTCTAAAGTATAAGAATTAAAATCTGATAAATAATTAATTCCAATTAAATTCAATCCTTCTAAAGTTCTTTTGGCAATAGACAAATCTTCTAATTTCGTCTTCAAATTCATAATTAACAGCAAATCACTCCTTTTTATTTATTATTAGTCACTAAAGAATAATTAGCTTTGTTTTCTTTCGTATCTGTTTTTATTAATTCTACATGAAGACCTAAAGCTTGTAATTCCTTAGCAAAAACTCGAAAACTTTGAGGAATAGAAGGTTTAGGTAAAGGTAAACCATTCACAATAGCATTATAAGTTTTATTTCGTCCTATTAAATCATCACTTTTAACAGTTAAAAGTTCTTGTAAAGTATGAGCTGCACCGTAACCATACAAACTCCACACTTCCATTTCTCCTGTTCTTTGCCCACCTGGTCCGCTAATACCTTGTCCACGTGTTGCTTGATTAGTAATCAAAGTATAAGGACCAACGTTTCTTGCGTGTAATTTATCATCCACCATATGTGATAATTTAATCATATAAAGAACTCCTACCGAAATTGGCTTGTCATAAGGTTCTCCTGTACGACCATCATATAAAATCATTTTACCATCTATAGGTATATTAGCTTCTTGCATAATATCTTTTAAATCATTATTATTGACTCCATCAAAAACAGGTGTAGCAACTTTAATGTTTAATTTACGTGCTGCTAATCCTAAGTGCATTTCTAAAATTTGTCCAATATTCATTCGACTAGGAACCCCTAAAGGATTCAAAATGATATCAACAGGTGTACCATCACTCATATAAGGTAAATCTTCTTTAGGTAAGATACGAGAAATTACTCCTTTATTACCGTGACGCCCTGCTATCTTATCACCTTCTTTAATTTTACGTTTTTTAGCAATATATACGCGTACACTTTCGTTTACTCCAGAATAAGCTAAATTATCACCATTTTTAACAGAAAAAAATTCTACACTTTGTACGATACCATTTTCACCATAAGGAACTCTTAAGGAAGCATCTTTATAATCTCGAGCCTTTTCCCCTATAATAGTTTGGATAAGTTGTTCATAAGGAGTTGATTCTACAACGCCACCTCGTGGCACAATTTTTCCAACTAAAATATCGCCTTCTTTTACTTCAGAACCTGGAATAATAACACCTCTAGCATCCAGATTTTTTATAGCTTCGGCACTGACATTAGGAACTTCTCTAGTAATTTCTTCTTTTCCTGCGCCTTTTTTTAATTCCATAGTTTGTATTTCATATTTGTTAATATGATATGAAGTATAAATATCATTTTGAACTAAGCTTTCTGAAATAATTACAGCATCTTCGTAATTGTAACCATCTAAAGTCATAAAAGCTACTGTAATATTTTTTCCCAAAGCTAACTCTCCTTGAGAAGTGGCAGGACCATCAACTAAAATATCGCCTTTTTGTACAAATTCATTTTTGCAAACTAAAGGTCGATGTAAAACTAAAGTATTTTGATTAGATTTTGCAAAAGTCATTAATTCATAAGTTTTTTCTTTACCATTCATTTCTTTAATAATGATTTTTTGAGCATCTACATAAGAAACATAACCGTCTTCTTCAGCAAGAATCAAACATCCTGAATCTTTAACAATACGATGTTCTACACCTGTACCTACAATAGGTGCTTCAGGAATCAATAAAGGTAAAGCTTGACGTTGCATATTAGTACCCATTAAAGCACGTGATGCGTCATTATGTTCCAAAAAAGGAATAATCGAAGTCGCAACAGAAACAATTTGTTTTGGTGAAACATCCATGTAAGAAATATCTTTAGGTTCATAAAACCCTGTTTCTCCGTTTTTTCGTGCAATAATTTTATTTGATTTCAAAGTATTATCTGCATTTAAAAGAGAATCAGCTGATGCAATCACTTCATCTTCTTCTTGTATTGATGTTAAATACTCATATTGTGAAGTGACTTTTGACAAGTTATTTTTATGTATCACTTTTAAAAAAGGAGTTTTGATAAAACCATATTTATCTACTTGAGCATAAGTAGCTAAAGAAGAAATTAAACCAATCGAAGGTCCTTCAGGAGTTTCAATAGGACACAATCTTCCATAATAAGAATTATGCACATCACGTACTTCAACGCCTGCGCGATCACGATCAATTCCACCTGTTCCTAAAGCAGAAATCCTTCTTTTTTGTGTTAAGATAGCTAAAGGATTAATTTGTTCCATAAAATGAGATAAACGAGAACGACCAAAAAAAGCTTTAATAATAACACTTAAAGAAGCAAAATTAACTAAATGACCAGGAGTTGTTGAATCAAATTTACATGTAGACATTCTATCTTTAATATTTTTTTCAGAACGTGTCAACCCAATACGAAATTGATTTTTTAAAAGTTCCCCTACTAAACGTAATCTTCTGTTTCCTAAATAATCAATATCATCTGCTTTTCCGATATTATCATATAAATTTAAGTAATAACTAATGCTAGCAATAATATCAGATAAAATAATATGTTCTTTTTGTTCTGTTTGATCATTACCTATAACTTTAATAAATTTTTTATTATTATAATCATCTAAAACGTAAATATTCAGAACTTCATTCCAAATGACTTTCTTTTTTATCCCCAACTTTAAAGTTTGTGTTAAAGGATTCTTTTTTAAAAAATAGTTCACAATTTTTTTATCCAAAAATTTTTGATTTTGTGATAAAAAATTCAAAACTTTATCATCTACTAAAGTATCAGCTTCTACTAAAATTTCTTTTGTTTGGTTATTTAAAATATGATTTTTTAAATAAATATTAGTATTTTTTGGTTCTTCATCTTTAAAATAAGCAAGAATAGTCGATTCATTGCCTTTATGTATTTCATTTTCTAAACTAATTTGTGTATTTAATAATTCTACTCTAAAACAATGACGTTGATTTTTTAATTGTGCAATAATCTCCTTTGTTAAAAAAGTTCCTTTAGATATTAAAATTTCTTGATTATTAGGATTTTTGATATCTTGTGCTAAATAAGTGTTTTCAACACGATTTAAAATATCTAATTTTTTATTAAGTTTAAAACGGCCAACCGAAGATAAATCATATTTTTTAGGATCGAATAAACGAGTTCTAATAAATTCTCTAGCTGCATTAGCTGATACTTTTTCCCCTTGATGTAATTTAGAATAAAGTTCTACAATAGCCTCTTGAGTATTAGAATCATGTTCTTTATTAAAACTTAAATCTAATAATTCATGTTTACCAAACACCTCTTCAATTTCTTGTTGATGATTAAAACCTAAGGCAGAAATAAATTTAGTTAAAGAAATTTTTTTGGAACGATCTAATTTAACATATAAAATATCTTTATTACTTTGTTCGTATTCAATCCAAACACCTCTGGATGGAATAATTTGGCCTTCGAAACGCATTTTATTTAATTTAACATCAAAATTTTCAGTAAAATAAGCTCCTGCAGAACGAATAATTTGTGCAATTACAACTCTTTCGGTTCCATTAATAATAAAAGTACCAGAAGGAGTCATTAAAGGTAAATCAGTCATAAACACACAAGATTTTTGTATTTCACCAGTAATGACGTTTTCTAATCGAACATTGGCAAATAATTCTGCACAATAACTAAAATCCCTTTTACGTGCTTCTTGAATACTTAATTTTGGATCTGTTAAAAAACAATCATCAAAATGTAATTTTAAATCTCCGTTATAACTTTCAATAGGCGAAATATTTTTTAAAGACTCTTGAATTCCTTTTTTTAAAAATAAAGCAAAAGATTCTATTTGAGTTTTGATAAGATTAGGTAAATCAATATTAAAATTGATTTTAGAATAATTTCGACGTACAACTTTTTTACCATATTCAACATCATGATATTTTTTCATTTTTTGGTTTCCTTATCACAAATTATTATTTAGAAAATAAAAACCTAAGATATATTATTTTTCTTAGGTTTTACTCTTGAAAATGTTAGTTTAATTTTAAATATTATTTTAATTCCACAGAAGCGCCTAATGATTCTAATTGTTCTTTAGCACGTTGAGCTTCTTGTTTGCTAATACCTTCTTTAATAATTGTATCTGGAGTTTCTATTAATTGTTTAACATCTTGTAAAGTGAAATTATAAAGATCACGAAGTGCTCTCATTACAGGAATTTTATTTTTAACATCGCCAAAAGTTTTTAAAATTAATTTAAATTCTGTTTGCTCTTCTGCTCCATCATTAGAATTAGCATTATTTCCTGAAACTGTATTAGCTAAAGATGAGTTAGAAAGATCAATGCCAAATTCTTCTTTTAAACCTTCTACTAATTCTTTAATTTCTAGTAAAGTCATTCCTTTTAAAGCTTCAATGAAAACTTCTTTGTTCAACTTAGTCATTCTCGACTTCCTCTCTTTATATAT
>NZ_JPSQ01000065.1 GCF_001189415.1 Candidatus Phytoplasma phoenicium | reverse complement strand
GTTTTAAATTTATTCATTTTTGTTAACTAAAATATTTTTTTATTTGGTAATTTAGAAAACAATAAAAATTTTTAGAGGGCATATTATCATTTATGGACATAAAAATTGATCAAAAAACTAATTTACAATTAAATAATCGTACTTTTTCTATTAATGCTCAAAAAATAAAAAGACAATGGTATATAATTGATGCCGAAGGAAAAACTTTAGGTAGATTAGCTACTAAAGTAGCTTCTGTGTTAAAAGGAAAAAATAAAACTTATTATACTCCACATATTGATAATGGAGATTATGTAACTATTATTAATGCTTCCAAGATTCATTTAACAGGAAAAAAGTGGAAACAAAAAATTTATTATAAACATTCTGGTTATCCAGGAGGGTTAACGCAAATTGTAGCCGTAGATTTAATGAAAAAGTTTCCGAGTCGTATTGTAGAAAAAGCTGTTTTTGGTATGTTACCTCATACGAAATTAGGGCGTCAAATGCGCAAAAAACTTTTTGTTTATTCTGATGCATATCATAGACATGCATCACAAAAACCTAAGGTTTTAGAGGTATAAAAAAGAGATGATGGATAAAAAACAATATTTCGGAACAGGTAGACGTAAGAGTGCTATAGCAAGGGTTATTTTAACTTTAGGTTCTGGAAATATTCAAATTAATAAAAGAGAATTTAACAATTATATTTCTTCTAAAGAAACTCGATTAGAAACAATTAAACCTTTAAAGTTAACGAAGGTGTTAGAAAAATACGATGTATTTGCTAACGTATATGGTGGCGGAGTAACTGCGCAGGCAGGTGCTATTCGTTTAGGTATTGCTCGTTCCTTGTTAAAAGTCGAACCAGGTTTAAGAAATATTTTAAAAAAAGCAGGTTTCCTCACAAGAGATTCTCGTTGTGTCGAACGCAAAAAATATGGTTTAAAAAAAGCACGTCGTGCTCCTCAATTTTCTAAACGTTAATTTTTTATTTTTGTGAAAAAGTTTATTTTAAGAGTCTTTGTTCAAAGAGACTCTTTTTTAATTTTAATAAATATTTGAATATTTTTCATTCCTGAAATATATGTTATTAAGATTTTAAGTAAAAGAGGTTAATAATGAACACAATTAGAGCACGTTATGCTCCTAGTCCTACAGGTTTTTTACACATCGGAAATGCTAGAACCGCTTTATTTAATTATTTATTTACGCGTCGTTATAAAGGTGTTTTTATTATTCGTATTGAAGATACAGATTTAGCGAGAAATGTACAAAAAAGTGAAGAAACACAATTAAAAGAGTTAAAATGGTTAGGTTTAGAATGGCAAGAGGGACCAGATTGTGGAGGGCCTTTTGAGCCTTATAGACAATCTGAAAGATTAACTATTTATCAAAAATATACACAATATTTATTATATAAGAATTTAGCTTATAAAGAGTATTCGTCACATTCTTCTTCTAAATTTGTTATTCGTTTTAAAGTACCAAATAAAAAAATTTTTACTTTTCATGATCTAATAAGAGGAAAATTGATTTTTCACAGTCAAGATATTGAAGATTGGATAATCATTAAAGAAAATGGTTTTCCTACTTATAATTATGCTGTGGCAATAGATGATCATTTAATGGAAATTTCTCATATTTTTCGTGGTGAAGAACATATCACTAATACTCCCAAACAAATTATGATTTATCAAGCATTTGGATGGAAAATACCTACTTTTGCTCATATGTCTTTAATTTTAAATACAAATAAAAAAAAATTAAGTAAAAGAAATAATAATATTATTCAATTTATTCAAAAATATATTGACTTAGGTTATTTACCTGAGGCTTTATTTAATTTTTTGTCTTTATTAGGATTTGCACCTTTAACAAACCAAACGATTCTTGCACCACAAGAAATTATTCAACTTTTTGATACTAAAAGATTGATCAAAGCTCCTGCAATTTTCGATTCTCAAAAATTATCTTTTATTAATAATCAATATTTGAAAAAAATGCCTTTATTAGATTTAGTAGAACGTGTTAAAATTTTCTTTACAAGAAATAAAATTATTGTATCAAATACATGGTTGCAAAAATTCGTTGCTTTATTTCAAAATCGTATTACTTGTATTCAAGAAATAGTGGATTTTTATTATGATTTTTTTTCTTGCAAACAGGACATAAAACATTTATTACCTTTGTTAAATCATAAATCTTACTTAGATTTAATTAAAAATTTATATCAGTTGTTATTTTCATTATCATCTTCTTGTACAAATGTTGAATTAAAAAAAATGGTTTCCCAACTGCAAACACGAACACATTTAAAAGGAAAAGATTTTTTTATGACAGTCAGAATAGCTTGTACAGGAAAAAATCACGGCCCTGCTTTATTAGAATATTTGGAATTATTAGGTAAAGAAAAAATTTTAAATAATATAAATAACATTATATCTTGTAT
>NZ_JPSQ01000064.1 GCF_001189415.1 Candidatus Phytoplasma phoenicium | reverse complement strand
CTATTAAAGAAATGATGTTTATATTAGATAAAAGAAAATTAAATAAAATTTTTTTTAGCTCACCACCAGATACTATTTGTCAATTAAATAATCAAATTCGTTTAATTCCGTATAAACAATTTATTATTATTTCAATTCCTTATTATATTAATGAAGATGAAAAAGGTTTTATCGGTATTTTAGGTCCATTAATAATGAAATATCAAGAAGTGATTCCGTTGTTGGAATATTTATCAGCTCATTTTTCACAATTATATGAAAAATAAAATAAAAGATACTTATTTTATTGAGATCCAAAAAAAATCGCTTTAAAAGGAGTTTTTAGAATGAACAAAAAAGAAATAAAAAATACACAAACCGAATCAAAACCATCAAAAAATAATAAATGTGAAAATATCAAATCATGTTTATTTTCTAAAGAAGAAAATACGAAAACAAAAGAGGTTAATAAATGTTGCGGTTGTGTAAAAGATAATGATAATCAAAACAATAATCAAGAATTTGTTAATAATCTTAAAAAAGATGATGAAAAAGTAAAAATTGATTTAAAAAACCAAGAATTTAAAAATAATTCTGAAAAGTCAACATGTTGTGGAGATCAAAGTGAACTGCAATCAACACATAATCAAGACACAATTAAAATGGAACAACTTGTGCAACAATTAGAAAAAGAATTAAAAGATAAAATTACTACAGAAAAATTAAAATTTCAAGCTGAAATGGATAATTTTCGCAAAAGATTTCAAAAAGAAAAAAATTTAGCTTTAAAATATTCTTCAATGGATTTAATTCGTGATATTTTAGTTCCTTTTGAACAATTAGAAAAAGTTTTAGAAATGCCAGCTGAAGATCCTTTACTACAAAAATTTCTATCTGGATTTAAAATGATTCAAAAACAAATTAAAGAAATTTTAGAAAAAAATGGTGTCAAAGAAATTAAAACGTTAGGGGAACCATTTAATCCTGAGTTTCATTATGCTGTTGAAAAAATTTCTGATCATAATCAACCTAATGGCATTAATGTTCTTGTTTTGCAAAAAGGTTTTTTATACAAAGATTTAGTATTAAAGCCATCTATAGTAAAAATTAATGAATGGAGCGAAAATAATAATGAAAACAAATAAAATTATTGGTATAGATTTAGGAACAACAAATTCTTGTGTTTCGGTTATGGAAGGAAAAGAAGCAAAAGTTATTACAAATGCTGAAGGAAATAGAACAACACCTTCAATAGTTGCTTTTAAAGGTGATGACATTATGGTAGGAGAAATTGCTAAACGTCAAATGTTGACGAATCCTAACACTATTATTTCTATTAAAAGACATATGGGAGAAGCTAATTACACTGTCAAAATTAATAATAAAAATTATACTCCTCAAGAAATTAGTTCCATGATTTTAAGAAATTTAAAAAAACAAGCAGAAGATTATTTAGGTGCTGAAGTTTGTAATGCTATTATTACTGTTCCTGCTTATTTTAATGATTCTCAAAGACAAGCTACTAAGGATGCAGGGAAAATCGCAGGTTTAGAAGTTAAAAGAATCATCAATGAACCTACCGCAGCTGCTTTAGCTTACGGAATTGATAAAAGCAATAAAGAACAAAATATTTTAGTTTTTGATTTAGGTGGCGGTACTTTTGACGTTTCTATTTTAAATTTGGCTGAAGGTAATTTTTCTGTTTTATCAACTTCTGGAGATAATAATTTAGGAGGAGATGATTTTGATTATAAAATTGTAGATTTTTTAATAAAAGAATTTAAAAAAGAAAATCAAATTGATTTATCAAAAGATAAAATAGCGATGCAAAGATTAAAAGATGCTGCAGAAAAAGCTAAAAAAGAATTAAGTGGTGTAACTGCTACCCAAATATCTTTACCTTTTATTACTATGAATCCTAGTAGCGGGCCATTACATTTAGAATATAATATGACTAGATCTAAATTCAATGCATTAACTCAAGAATTGGTTGAACGTTGTGTTGGACCTGTAAAACGTGCTTTAAAAGATGCTTCGATAGATCCTAAAGAAATTCATCAAGTTCTTTTAGTAGGGGGTTCAACTAGAATTCCTTCTGTTCAAGAATTAGTTACAAGAGAATTAAATAAAACTCCGAATAAAAGTATTAATCCAGATGAAGTAGTAGCTATGGGAGCAGCAATTCAAGGTGGTATTTTAACAGGAGATGTTAAAGATATTGTACTTTTAGATGTGACGCCATTGTCTTTAGGTATAGAAACTTTAGGAAATGTTTTTACTAAATTGATTGAAAGAAATACGACTATTCCAACTTCTAAATCACAAATTTTTTCTACAGCTGCTGATAATCAACCTTCCGTTGATATTCATGTTTTACAAGGTGAAAGACCTCTTGCAAAAGAAAATAAATCTTTAGGTAGTTTTCGTTTAGATAATATTCCTCCTGCTCCTCGTGGTATACCACAAATCGAAGTTACTTTTGATATTGATGTAAATGGTATTGTTTCTGTTAAAGCTAAAGATTTAACTACTAACAGAGAACAAAAAATTACTATTTCAGGAACTGGTTCTTTATCAGAAGAAGAAATTCAAAGAATGATCAAAGAAGCAGAAGAAAATGCTGAAAAAGATAAATTACAAAAAGAAAAAATTGATACACGTAATGATGCAGATAATTTAATCGTGCAAGTAAAACAATCTTTAAAAACACTTGGAAAAGAAATAGAAGAACAAGAAAAGAATAAAATTGAAGATTGTATTAAAAACTTAGAAGAAGCTTTAAAAGGTGATGAACATAATTTAATCAAAGAAAAATTTAGTATTTTAGAAAAAGAAGCACAAGGAATTGCTATTAAAGCTTATCAAAAAAAACAAGAACAACAAAAAAAAGATAATATTAATGACAAAAAAGATAATAATAGTGATTCAACAAATTCTGAACAAACGGTTGATGCGGAATTTGAAGAAAAAAAATAATATTAGCAAAATTATAAATTTTTTTAATTAATATATTTCAATTAACCAAAAAAAGATAAATATTCTTTTTTTGGTTTCTTTATTAATTTTTCAACAAAAATTAAAAATTTTTACTTTAATATTACAAACAGGAGAGTTTTGCTGTGAATCAAAAAAAAGATTATTATGCTATTTTGGGATTATCCAAAAATGCTAAAGAAAATGAAATTAAATCAGCTTATAGAAAATTAGCAAAAAAATATCATCCTGATGTATCAAAAGAAGAAAATGCTACTCAAAAATTCAAGGAAGTTCAAGAAGCATATGAAGTTTTAAGTAATCCTACTAAAAAAAACAATTATGATCGTTTTGGACATGCTGAAAATCAAAATTATGATTTTGGCGGAGGATTTCAAGGTTTCGGAAATGCTGAATTTGATTTTGGAGATATTTTTGGTAATTTTTTCGGAAAAAAAAATAATCATGGTTCAAAATCAAACAAAGGAGAAGATCAACATATAGAAATGACACTTGAATTTACTGAAGCAGTTTTAGGAGTTGAAAAAAAAATAACTTTTGAAATCGAAAAAGATTGTGAATACTGTAAAGGTACAGGCGCTCGTACAAAAAAAGATATTCACATTTGTGATTATTGTAATGGAGAAGGATATATTACAACATCACAAAAAACTTTTTTAGGAAATTTTACTTCTCAACAAATTTGTCCAAAATGTAATGGTCAAGGTAAAAAAATTCTTAATAGATGTTCTTTTTGTAAAGGTTACCAAAGAGTAAAAAGCATAAAAAAACTTAATTTAAATATACCTGGTGGAATAGATAATGGTGAAACTTTAATCTCAAAAGGTCAAGGGCATGAAGGTCATTTAGGAATTCCGAATGGTGATTTATATGTGAGAATTAAAGTAAATACACATAAATTTTTCAAAAGAGATAAGCAAGATATTATTTCAACAATTTTTATCACTATTTTTCAAGCTGCTTTAGGAGCAGTTATTAGTGTTCCTACAATTGATGGTGAAATTGATCTTACAATACCAGAAGGGATTCAAAACGATACCAATTTAAGATTAAAAAACAAAGGTGTTCCTTATACAAACGCATCTTATCGAAGAGGTGATCATTATGTTATCGTCAAAATTAAAACACCTATAAAATTAACTAAAGAACAAAAAGAGCTTTTTCGTCAATTGCAAACATTAGAAGAAAATAAAAATAATACAAAAAAAAGTAGCTTTTGGTCTTTTTAATAAAAACTAATTTGTGATTTATTTTCATTTATACAATTAGGTTAATAAATAAAGCAAATTTATGATTAGGATAACGCACAAAGCAAATTTATGATTTTAGTAAAATATAATAATAAATATAAAAATTTAAAACCATATTTTTATTTTGCTTTAGAAAAATATATCTCAGAAAATCTTTTAAAAAATGATGAAGTTTTTTTCTTTTTATGGCAAATAAAAGGTGTAGTTTTTGGTAAAAATCAAATTATTGAAAATGAAATTAATTTAGATTTTGTCAAAAAAAATAAGATTAATTTTTTTCGTCGTCCTACAGGAGGTGGTTGTGTATACAATGATCAGCAAACTCCTTTATTCAGTATTATTACACCTTATAAAGATAAACAATTTAACTTTAAACAGTATTTAGGTAACATTATCGAAGCTTTCCAACAATTAGGAGTAAAACTTGAATTCAGCGGACGCAACGATATTTTATTTAATAAAAAAAAAATTTCAGGTAATTCTTTTATTAAAAATAAAAACAGTGTCATTATACACGGAACAATATTGTATGATTGTGATATAGATACAATGGTTCGTTGTATTACTCCTAGTAATGAAAAATTAGTTTCCAAAGGTATTTCTAGTGTTTCTTCTCGTGTCACCAATTTAAAAAAATATTTAAATGGAATGACTCAAACTCAATTAATGCTTTTTCTAGAACAATATTTAACTAATAAAGAATATGTTTTAAATGAAAAA
>NZ_JPSQ01000063.1 GCF_001189415.1 Candidatus Phytoplasma phoenicium | reverse complement strand
GGAACTAAATTTAATAAATCAAATTCGACCTCTTTATCAATTCAAAAATATTTCTGATCCCACTTTAATAACTTTTTTTAAACAAATTTTTTCGCATTCTCAATTTCATATTAAAGAAAATTTAAATACTCATATTTTAACTAAATATTGTTTAATCAGTTGTCAACAAGCTTTACAAAATTTACATTTACCACAAAATAATGATATGTTACAACAAACTTTCAAACGTTTTAAGCACGAAGAAGCTTTACAAATAACGAAAAAATGGTTTACTGAACGTATTCATATGCTTTCAAAAACGCCTTTATCTTGTAATATTGCTTATATTCAAAAAATGATTACGAAAATCCCTTTTACATTAACAGAAAATCAAAAACAAATTATTAATGATATTTATAAAGATTTTAGTCAACCTTATCCTGTTAGTTGTTTAATTCAAGGTGATATGTCGCGGCACAGGTAAAACTATGGTTGTTTTTATAGCTGCTTTAGGTATCATTAATTTAAAAAAACAAGTTTTAATGATGGGCTCCGACAGAAATTTTAGCAAAGCAACATTATCGCAAGTTTACAAAACTTTTCCCAGACATAGCTGCTCTTTGTTTAACCTCTAAAAATAAAAAGAGAAAACAATTACAAAAAGATATTCAAACAAATAAAGTACTAATAGTATTTGGTACACATTTATTATCGACCACTATTTTCCATCAATTAAGTTTAATCATTATTGACAAAACACATAAATTTGGGATAGATATTAAAAAAACAAGTCCAAACAAAAAATGAAATAGCAGATATTTTATATTTAACAGCCACTCCTATACCAAAAGCTTTAATTGCTATGTATTTAGGGTTTATAAAAGTTTCTTTGTTAAAAAATAAACCTTATACCAAAAAAGAAGTAAGCACACAAAAATGCTCTTTATCAGAAGCAATAATACGTTTTAAAAAAAATCAAAATCGTAATCAACAATCTTACATTATTATACCTGCTATTCAAGATCAAACTCAATATTTTAATATTCCAAAAGTAGAGGCTATTTTAACACAAAATCAAATAGAACATTTATATATTCTACATGGTAAAAAAACCACTCAACAACAAGAAAATATAATGACATCATTTATTCCAGATAAAAAAGGAATATTATTAACTACTTCGATTATCGAAGTCGGTATTGATATTACTAATGCTACTATGATTATTATTTTAGGAGCTGAATATTTTGGCTTAAGTCAGCTTCACCAATTTAGAGGACGAGTAGGGCGTAATACTTATCAAAACTATTGTTTTTTAGTCACGCATAAACATCATAAAAGATTAGACATATTCATCAAAGAAAATGATGGTTTTAAATTAAGTGATTTTGATTTAAAAAATAGAGGACCAGGCGATTTTTTCGGTAAAAAACAAAGTGGTTTTTTTAAATATCGTTTTTTAAATATTACGAAAGATTTCGAGACTTTACAATATGACAAAAATTCAAACCAAAAGAAAGGATGAATATGATTAAATTAGCCATTGATGCAATGGGCGGAGATTTTGCTCCTAAAATAAATATTTTAGGTACCGTCAAAGCCTTATTAAAAGAACCTGATTTATATGTTTGCCTTTATGGTGATCAATTTAAAATTAATAATATTCTTCATCAACATTTTTCTAATAAATTAATTTCGTCTTTTAAAAAAAAAAGAATGACTATTATACATACTGATTTATGCTTAAATATGGATATTACTAATTTACGTGAAGTATTAAGCACACAACCACAACACTCTATGTTTTTAGCTTTAGAAGCTGTACGAAAGGGGGAAGTTGATGGTGTAGTTTCAGCTGGTCCTACTCAAGCTTTGATTTTTGCGAGTTATTTTATTATTAAAACGTTACCTTATATAAAAAGAATAGCTTTAGCTCCTTTGGTTCCTTCTTTAGATGGACGACGTACTCGTATTTTACTAGATGCAGGTGCAAATATTGAAACTCAGCCAGAACAATTGTTAAATTATGCTATTTGTGCTTCAATCATGGCCAAAGAATTATTATGTATTTCGCATCCTAAAATCAAATTATTCAATATTGGTATAGAAAGCACAAAAGGTAGAATATTAGAAAAAAAAACTTATCATTTATTACAACAGGATAAACGGATTCTTTTTCAAGGAAATGAAGAACCACAAAATCTTTTATCGACAGATGCAGATATTTTATTAAATGATGGTTTTGTTTTAAATATGATTATTAAAAGTTACGAAGGAGCAATCGAATCAACTATGCAAGCTTTTAAAAATGTTTTAACTAGTAATTTTTTTCTTAAGATAATTAGTAAACTTTTTTATGTTAAAAAATTGAAAGCAATGAAAAAAAAGATGGATCATAAAGAAATTGGTGGAGCAATGCTTTTGGGATTAAGTAAAATTGTTGTGAAGGCGCATGGAAATTCTAATGAATATGCCTTTTATAAGGCTATTCTTCAAGCAAAAAAATTAGTGCAACAAAATTTGATACAAAAAATTTCTCAACAATTTTAATAAGAAAATTAGTAAATTATGTTATTAAAAAATTTATTTAAAAGATTACAAATTAAACCCAAAAATATTTCTTTATATATTCAAGCTTTAACTCATAGTTCTTATGCCAATGAAAACAATTTTAAAGATCAAGATAACGAAAGATTGGAATTTTTAGGAGATGCTATTATTAATTTTTTAATGGCTAATTATTTATATCGTCAAAATATAGATAATGAAGGTATTATGACAAAAAAAAGAGCACAAGCAGTTTGTGTCGAATCTTTATTAATTTATGCAGAAGAAATCCAATTAAAAAAATATATTCTTTTAGGTAAAGGTGAGAAAAAAAGATATTTACAAAATTATTCTATTTTAGCTGATGCTTTTGAAGCTTTATTTGGAGCAATTTATTTAGATTTAGGTTTTTCACAAGTAGAAAAAACTTTTTATTATATTGTTCTACCTTGTTTAAATAAAGTAATTAATATTATTGATTTTAAAACACAGTTGCAAGAATTAGTGCAAACACATAAACAAAATTTAAGTTACCGTATTGTTTCGGAAAAAGGTTTAGCTCATGATAAAGAATTTATTGCAGAAGTTTATTTAGAAAATAAATTTTTAGGTCATGGTATTGGTAAAACTAAAAAAGCAGCTGAACAAAAAGCAGCTCAAAAAGCTTTAATGATGTTTCAACAAGAAAGGAAAATATAAAATGTTAAAAACTCTTTATGAAGAAAATTTTTTGGATATCGAAAAGTTATTACTTCAAGAATATAAAAATATTAATTTAGATTTACAAGAATTAATGATTTTACTTTTTTTATTTCAGAGTTATAAAAACAAAACCTTTTCTTCTTTAAATTTAGCTAAAAAAACCAATTTATCGAAAAACGACGTAGAAGCTATTTTAGAACGTTTAATTAAAAAAAATTTCTTTTCTTTATCACAAGAAAAAAAAAATAATATAATTTTTGAAATTTTTAATTTGGATAATACATTTTCGAAATTAGAAGAATTTTTCCTAACAAAAGAAAAAAAAAATCAAGAAAAACAAAAAAATCATCAGATTATAGAAACTATTGAAAATTTAGAAAAACTTAAAGGTCAATTTCTTATTAGTTATGAGTTAGAAATGGTTAAAAGCTGGTATTTGGAAAAAAAATTTTCACATGAAGAAATTATACAGACTATAGATAATGCACATTCTAATCATAAAAAATCTCTTCATTATATTGAACGAATGTTAAATTATGAAAATCACATTAAAATAGAACATGATGAAAAAACAGAACAAATTTTACATGAAATTTTTAAAAAAATGAAATAAATCGATGATATATTAATTGATTTATAAAATTATGTTATAATAATTATGATATTGAGTCTTTATAAAAAGATTTAATAATAATTTTAGAATAAAATTATTTTTTGAAAAAAAAGGAGAAATAATATTTCATGCAAAAAGAAAATTTATTAAATACAACAAAAGGTAAAGTTATTGTTGGTATTGGTAGCACAGTAGCACTTGTTTTAGTTTATACATTGATAGCTTATTTTTTTAGTATTTGGCCTTTCACTCGATATACGAAAGCCGAAGTAGAAAAATTATCAGATTTTGAATTAACTGTTGCAACTAACGCAGACCTTGACGCAAAAGACAAAGCAAACAAAAAATATAATGAATTACAAGGACGTTATGACAAAATAGAAAAAGCAGCAAAAAGCACAAAAGCATCAGAAAAAGATGATACAAAAAATGCGTTAGAAGCATTAAAAAACAAATTAACAGAATTTAAAGCTAAAATAAACAAAGATACATATTCAGCAGGTGAAGTTGTAACTGCATGTAACGCTATAACAAAAAATTTATTTACAACTGCTACAAATGCAATTATAAAAGATGCAGATTTAAAATAATATTATATTAAATAATATTTTCATCAAAAAAATAAAAAAAGATATTCGAATTAATTATTCAAATATCTTTTTTTTATTGGTTTATTTGTTTTAATTTGTTTTATACGCTATAACAGCACGAATAAAATCTTTAAATAATGGATGAGGTTTAAAAGGTCTTGATAAAAATTCTGGGTGAAATTGTACTGCTATAAACCAAATATGATTTTTTAATTCTATGATTTCTGTAAGTTGTTCTTCAGGATTAATTCCTGCAACAATAAAATTATTATCTTTGGTTAACAACGGAATATATTCCGGATTTACTTCATAACGTTGACGATGTCTTTCATAAATCATATTATTTTGAAAAATTTGATAACTTTTACTTTCGGTCGTAATTTGACAAAGATGTAATCCTAACCTTAAAGTTCCCCCTAAATTACGATTTTTAATTTTTCGAGTAATAACAGGTACAGATGTGTTTGGTTCCATTTCTTCAGAATGCGCTTCTTTCAAATTCAAAACATTACGAGTATATTCGATCACGGCCATTTGTAGACCTAAACAAATACCGAAAAAAGGAATATTATTTTCACGAGCATACTTAATAGCTTGTATTTTACCTTCAATTCCACGAGAACCAAAACCACCAGGTACTAAAATACCATTAAAATCTTGTAGTTTTGACATAACATTTTCCGCTGTTAAAGTTTCTGAATCAATCCATTTAATGTTAACATTTACATTATTATAATAAGCAGCATGTTTAAGTGCTTCTATAGTAGATAAATAAGCATCATTACACGTAAAATATTTACATACAAAACCAATAGTTATTTGTTTTTTTAAATTTTTTATTTTATGAATCAAAGCAGTATATTGAGAAATATCTGAAACAGGCATTGGTTGTAATTTAAAGTGATCAAGAATAAAATCATCAATTTTTTGTTGATGTAAATTAACGATAATTTTATATAAAATATCTGTATCAATATTTTCAAAAATAGCGTTTTTTTTAACATCGCATAAAATAGCTATTTTTTCTTTAATTTCTCTCGAAATATTTTTTTCACTACGTAAAATTAAAATTTGTGGTTGAATACCTAAAGATCTTAATTCTTTGATACTATGTTGCGTTGGTTTTGTTTTGATTTCGTTAGAAGTTTTTAAATAAGGAATTAAAGTATTATGGATATAAAGCGTATTATCAAATCCTATATTATAACGCATTTGTCTAATAGCTTCTAAAAAAGGTAAAGATTCAATATCGCCAACTGTCCCACCTATTTCCACAATAATCACATCACAATCTGTAATATTAGCAATATTTAAGATTTTATTTTTGATTTCATTTGTAATATGAGGAATGACTTGAATGGTTTTTCCTAAATATTCTCCTTGTCTTTCTTTTTGAATGACACTTTGATAAATTTGTCCTGTGGTGACATTCGATTCACGAAGTAAATTTTCGTCTAAAAAACGTTCATAATGACCTAAATCTAAATCAGTTTCTGCTCCATCATCAGTGACAAAAACTTCTCCATGTTGAAAAGGATTCATAGTTCCTGAATCTACATTGATATAAGGATCAAATTTTTGCATAAAAATTTTTAAACCGCGTTGTTTTAAAATTCTCCCAATAGTAGCTGCAATAATTCCTTTGCCTAAACCAGACACAACACCACCAGTTATAAAAATAAATTTTTTGTTTTTTACTTTATGATTATTCATATTTCCTTTTTTATCGAAAATAAAATTATATTAAAAACCTTAGTAAATTATTTTCGTTCCTATTTTGTTTCCTATATTAACTTTAGTTTCAATATTTTCTTGAGTTTTTTTTAAAATATAAGGTTCAAACTTAACTTTATTAGGTTTTACTAATAAAATAATTGTAGAACCGCCAATGGAAAAAAAACCCTTTTCTTCTCCTTTATGAAAATTTTTAATGGAATGGTTATTAATTTTGCCTACTAATAAAGCTCCTACCTCGGCTTGAATAATTTGACCAAAATTTTGAGTATCTAGAATAATATATTCACGACTATTTTCATGAAAAACATTATAGTAATTAAAAGCAATAGGTTGAACTGTATGAAATTTTCCTTTAATTTTCACAGAAGGATGAGAAATAATACCATTATCAACAAAAATATAACGATGATAATGTGTAGGCGCTAATCTTAAAACTATTATATAACCTTGATTATAATTTAAAGCCAAATTATTATTTTTTAAAAAATCGCTCAAATGATATTTTGTGTTTTTAATCAAATAAATACTATATGGTAAAATAGGATAAATACTAATAAAACCTTCTCCAGGGCTGATAAAAATTTCAGCTTCTTTACAAAAACCAATTTTTTTGTATTTACGAGTAAAAAAATCATTATAAGAAGTAAATTTTTGTTTTTCAAATAAACGAAGATTCATTTTTTCTTGTTTGACAATTTTTTGAATATGTATTTTAGAAATAAAGGTTTTGAAATAAAGACTAAAAATAAAAGTAAAAGAATGTGATGATAAAATTCTTAAGATCAATCTTTTCCAAAAACTTTTTTCTAAATTAGAATAAAAAAAATGAATTTTGTTTTTTTTTTTTTTTATTATTTTTTTTTTCATAATCATTACGTACGTGTTTAAAATTTGAAAATAATTAAACCAAAAATTAAAGTTATTAGAAATAATGTAATAGATAAAAAGTAAATAATATTTTTTTGTTTTTTAAATTTGATTTTATTAAACACAAATAAAATTGATAATAAAATAATCATTGCAAAATAAACAACAAAAGAATATTTATTAATCGTTGCAATTTCATTTGGCCATTGTTTTTTTAATATTTGACTACTTAAAATCAAAAGAGGAAAAATAATTGAAGAAACTGTCACAGGAATACCTATAAATATTTGATTTTCAAAATTTTCTTCTTTTTTGGCTAAAACATTGAAATAAGCAAGTCGAATTAAAGCAGTTAAAGAATATAAACCAGCGAAAAACCAAAATAAATAAGCTAATGGTTTATCGTTTATATAGGTTGTTTTAATAAATAAAACCCACCCAATTAAAATAGGTAAAAGTCCAAAACTAATCATATCAGCTAATGAATCAATTTGTACTCCATATTCTTTTTCTGTTGACGAATGATTTTTTTTTAAACGACTGATCACACCATCAAACATATCTAAAAAACCTGATATTAATAAACAAATAGTAGCATAAGATATATTTATTTGTTTATTCATCAAGAAACTAATACCAAAAACACCACTCAATAAATTTAAGTAAGTTAGATATGTTGTATAATTATATATACCTAAAAACATTATGAATTTGTCCTTTTTAATTTTTTAATCATAAATATAAATTTCCTATTGCAAATTATTCATAACTAATATCATATTATTATTTGTGATCTTCATAAAAATATTCATATTCATTTATCATATCTTCTTCCTCAACTATTTCAGTTTTATCTTTAATATTATCATCATTAATGATAGTTTCGTTATCTAATTTATCATCGTGTAATTCTAATTCGTATTCTTCTAAATGTTCTTCTTCTTTTTCTTCTTCGATAACATCACTCATCTTATTTTTAGTTGTGAAATCGTCAAAATCTAAAATTTCATTTTCTAAATGATGGGTTTTTTGATTTTCTTCTGTCGCTTCTTTATCATTTACAAAATATTCTTTATCCCATAAATGTAAATTATTATTTTTGATACTCCATAAATCATTACCATAAAAAACAAAACGACCACTAGAAACGATATCTAAATATAATTGCGAAACTTTATCTATTTCTTTTTCATCGATTTGTTTAATTTTTAAAACTTTGGATATTAATTCATAAATCGACATAGGTTCCTTATGAGATTTTAAAATTTCATAAGAAATATTAATCATTGCACTTTGTTCATTAATATCATTATTTTTATTTTCTTTTTTCATTTAAAGAAATTTTACTCCTTTTTAAAAATTTGAATCCTGAAGAAAACAATAGCATAATTATTTTCTTAATTAATTAAAATTATTTATTTTCCTTAATATGTTATTTTACTATACAAGTGTTATCACATTACTAAATATATTAACAAATTTCTTATTCAAAATTTAAAACCTTTAGAGATGTTGTTTTATTTTTTTAATTTAATGAATGATGAAAAATTTTGAAATTTTTTTATCCAAACGTATATCATTTCAAATATTCTTATCATTATTATTTTTTCAATCTTCTACTTCTATTTTATCATATTCAAACATTTCTTGGGCTAAGCGCAAAACTAAAGGTGTTTTGGTGGAATTTTTATTTTTAGGTTCATGTTTTTGAATATGTAAAATAGAATTTTGTTCATAAAAATCAGTGTTAAAAGATGATAAATTTAAATCCTGAATATTTGGGTTTTGAATAAAATTTAAATAAAGTGGTTCGATGACTTGTTGCCAATCTTTTTTTAAAATAATCAAATAATCTTTAACTAATTCTTTTTTAGTATTAAAAATTTTTTTAATAATAATATTTTTATTTTCTTCTTTTAATAAATTTATATAATTATTTTCTTCGCATGATAATAGTATTTCTTTGTTATTACTCACAATCAAAAGTTGAGCTGCAAATAAATCACTCGCAATCTTTGCTAATTCCTTATTTGGAAATTGTTTTAATTTATTCCACCCTTTGATTAAATTTTCTTTAGCTTTTGCATCAGCATTAAATAAAATTTGTTTTAAATGAGAGATAAAATTATTTTCTTTTTCTATTTTTTGAGGAGATGTTTGATTAATGGTTAAAGTTGGTTCTTTTAATAGAGTATGTTCTATATTTGGAATAGGTACTGTTGAAAGCGAAGAACTTGTTATATTCGTTGGTTCTTCATTATTATCAATAGATTTTACAGAGTTGAGCCGAGATATATCGGAATTAATAATAATGGCATGTATTCTTATAAAAAAAAACATTAATAAATTTTTTTTATGACATGAATTTTTAAGAATAGATTTTAACTCAAATAAAATTTTGAAAATATTGTCTATTTGTGATAATTCTAAATTTTGCAAAATATTGGTTTTTTTCTTTTTTGGTCCTTTTTTAAATTCATAAATCAAAGAATTTTGTAAAAAATCAATCATATTTTCTAAAAAAATCATTATTTCTATATTATCAGTCAAAATTTTTTCTAAAAGACTAATAAATTTTTTTGTTGTATTTTGGAATAAATATTTAAAAAGTTTTTCGATGTTTTCTTGAGAAACGATTCCTAAAACTTCTTCTACATCTGTGATTTCAATTAAATTATTTTTAAAAGAATTGATTTTATCTAATAAATTCAAAGCATCACGTAAACTACCCTTCGCATAAAAAGCTATTTTACTCAATGCTGCATGAGTGATACAAATTTTTTCCTCTGTGGAAACAATTTGTAATTGTTTCTCTATATCTTCAACCAAAAGATGAGTTAAATGAAAGTGTTGAGCACGAGAAAATATAGTTTTCGGAATTTTATTTAATTCACTTGTTATTAAAATAAAAATAACATTAATTGGTGGTTCTTCTAAGATTTTTAATAAAGCATTAAAAGCATTAATAGAAAGAGCATGAATTTCGTCAATAATATAAATTTTATATTTTAAAAAATAAGCCTTATATTCAGCTTTATTTTTTAATTCTCTAATTTCATCGACACCACTATAAGAAGCACCATCAATTTCAATAATATCTAAAGCTTTTTTTTGATTAATAAGTGAACATGTTTCACATATATTACAACAATCTTCATGACATAAATTTGAACAATTAATAGTTTTAGCAAAAATCTTGGTTAAAGTAGTTTTTCCTATACCTTTATCACCACTCAAAAGATAACAGTGATGAATTCGTTGATATTTAATAGCATTTTTTAAAGTTTGAATAACTATTTTTTGTCCCATCATTTGAGCAAAATTTTTAGGTCTATATTTTCGATATAAAGCAATATAAGACATACATTTTATAATCTTTCTTTCATTTTATTTTGCAAAACAAAAATTATATTATTAGTTATTATTTTTGATTTTTAATTTTTTTTAATT
>NZ_JPSQ01000062.1 GCF_001189415.1 Candidatus Phytoplasma phoenicium | reverse complement strand
GATTTATACCATCTTTTTTACCTAAATTTATAGTTAATTCTATCATTTTCGGTTTATGAAATCTACTATTATGAGTTGTTTTAGAATCATTAAAAATATTATAATTTTTATTATTAGTACGTATATGAATTCTATTTTTGATCTCTTCAATATACTCGTATTTTCTTTGTTTAGGAGCGGAATATTGTAGTAATGCATCAATAATAGTCTTAACTTCAAATTGTTTTAATAAAATGTCTACTAATAGATTTGGTGCTTCCGGTTTAACATTATTTTTATGTTCATTAATTAAATTAATGATATGATTTTGAAAAAAATTAGCTTTGGTTTGTTGTACTTCTTCTATCATAGGAATATTAAGAAAATTAATTTTTTCCTTCAAATAATTTTCTAATCTTTTTAATTGTGAAATTTTTTTAAAACTAACAAAACTATAAGCTAACCCTGTTTTACCTGCTCTACCTGTACGACCAATTCTATGTATATAAACTTCATCTTCATGTGGTAAATCATAATTGATAATCATCTTAATATCTGAAATATCTAAACCACGAGCTGCTACATCAGTAGCTACTAATATTTTAATATTATTTTTGCGGAAATTATTCATAACATATTGTCGTTGATTTTGCTTTAAATCACCATGTAACGCATCTACAAGAAAATTATTTTCTTGTAAATAATTAAAAATAACATCTACATCTCTTTTGGTATTAGCAAAAACAATGACTGAATCAGGATTTTTTTGATCTAATAAACGTACTAATAACTTTTTTTTATCAAATTCTCTCACTAAAAAATAAAATTGTTCAATAGCTTTCACAGCCAAATGATCTTGTTTAACTTTTAAAATTTTTGGATCTTTTTGATACTTAGAAGCAATTTTTTTAATAGAAAAAGGTAAAGTAGCAGAAAATAAAACTGTTTGCCTTTCAGAAGGCATATTTTTTAAAATTGTTTCTAAGGCTTCTTGAAAACCCATTTTTAACATTTCATCTGCTTCATCTAAAGTTAAAACACGAATAGATGATAAATTAACTTTTTTGCGTTCTAAAAGATCAATAATTCTCCCCGGAGTAGCAATAATAATATGTGGTTTTGTTTCTAACATTTGAAATTGTTTTGTATAAGATTCTCCACCATAAATAACTGCTACCCTAATTTCTTTATAAAATTTTAAAAGTTTTTTAATTTCATGGAAAACTTGTAAAGCTAATTCTCTTGTAGGGCATAAAATTAAAGATTGGGTTTCTGCTTGTTGATGATTAATTTGAGTAATAATTGGAATACTAAAAGCAAAAGTTTTTCCTGTACCTGTTTGAGATTGAGCAATAATATCATGCCCTGCCATCATTTCTGGAATAACTAAAGCTTGAACAGGTGTAGGAGATGAAAAATTTAAATCTATTAAAGCATCTTCAATAGATTTTGGTAAATTAAATTGTTTAAATAAAATAATCATTTATAAATTTCCTCTTTTATTGTAAAAAAGACTTTGTTTTCATTTGTGTCATTTTGCAAAAATATCTTATAAAAATTAATCAAAAAAATATAAAATTAATGAACAATTATGATAATCAAAAATATTAGTTATAACAAGATTTAGATAATAAATTATTTTTAAAATTATCCAGTGAAGGAAAAAAATTTACTACAAGTCAACCTAACCCCCAATCTTTTTTAAAAGCTTTTCAAAAACAATTTTCTTTAGGTTATGAACATGTAGTTTGTATTACACTTTCTCAAAAATTAAGTGGCACTTTTAATAGCGCGCAAAAAGCTAAACAACTCCTCAATAATCCTTCAGTAACTATAATTGATTCAGGAAGTGTTGGTCCTGGTATGTTATTCACTTTAAAAAAGATCCAAAATCAAATCCAAAAAG
>NZ_JPSQ01000061.1 GCF_001189415.1 Candidatus Phytoplasma phoenicium | reverse complement strand
TTTTTGAATAAAAATATTCAATTAAATATTGTTGATAATAGAAACGAACCGTCTCAAAAAATTCATTTTTGTTACAAAGGTGGAATTGTAGAATACCTTGATTATTTAAACGAAAATAAAAAAATTTTAACACAATCTTTTTATCAAGAATATGAATTTGAAAATATTTTTTTAGAAATCGCTTTTCAATATACAGAAGTTTATTCTACGAATATTTATTCTTTTGTTAATAATATTCCGACTCACGAAGGTGGTACTCACGAAGAAGGATTTAAAATGGCTTTAAATCGGGTTTTATCTAAATATGCTAAAGATAAAAATCTTTTAAAAAAAGAAATTAGTTTTATCGGTGAAGATACTTTAGAAGGTGTTACTGCGATTATTTCTTTAAGACACCATAATCCTTTGTTTGAAGGTCAAACCAAAGCTAAATTAGGTAATCAAGAAGTAAGACAATTTATTTCTAAAGCTTTTGGAGAAGCTTTAGAAAGATATTTATTAGAAAATCCCCAAGAAGCTAAAAAAATCGTGGGCAAATGTTTATTAGCAGTCAAAGCTCGTATAGCTGCTAAAAAGGCTCGAGAATTAACACGTCGTAAATCTCCTTTGGATTCTTTAGGTTTTGCTTCAAAATTAGCAGATTGTTATTCAAAAGATCCTATTTTTTCTGAATTATATATCGTCGAAGGAGATTCTGCAGGTGGTTCGGCTAAGCAAGGAAGAAATTCCAAATTTCAAGCAATTCTTCCTTTAAGAGGGAAAATTATTAATGTAGAAAAAACTCGTTTAGAAAAAGTTTTGAGCAATAACGAAATTGTTTCTCTGATACAAGCTATTGGAACAGGAATTGATAAAGATTTTGATTTAAATAAAGCGCGTTATCATCGTATTATTATTATGACTGATGCAGATGTAGATGGCGCACATATTCGTACTTTACTCTTAACTTTTTTCTTTAGAAATTTGAAATCTTTAATTGAAAAAGGTTATATTTATTTTGCTCAACCTCCTTTATATAAAATTAAATACAATAAAATTGTAGAAAAATATATATATAATGAAATAGAATTAACAGAATTTTTAACGCAACATAAAGGTAAAATAACTTTACAACGTTATAAAGGTTTGGGAGAAATGAACCCAGAACAACTTTGGGATACTACCATGAACCCACAAACTCGCACTTTACTTAAAGTTAATTTAGAAGATTCAGTAGAAGCAGATCGTACTTTTAATATGTTAATGGGTGAAGAAGTTTCATCACGAAAAGAATTCATTAAAGAAAACGCCATTTATGCAGATATTGATGTTTAATTTCTTTATTTCATTTATTAATAAAAAAAGCTAAAGGTCATTAATTATGAGTCCAAATAACATTAAAAAAAATATTTTTAAAAATAAACCTAATCTTTTAAATAATCCAAATGTTTTTGATAATATTGGTGCCATTAAATTTGTTGAAATTAATCAAGAGATGAAAAAATCTTTTTTAAGTTATGCCATGAGTGTCATTGTCTCTCGCGCCTTGCCTGAAATAAAAGATGGTTTAAAACCTGTGCAAAGAAGAATTTTATATGGTATGAAAGAATTAGGTGTTTATCATCAGGCTAGTTATAAAAAAGCAGCTAGAATTGTTGGTGATGTTATGGGGAAATATCATCCTCATGGTGATAGTAGTATTTATGATGCTATGGTAAGAATGTCACAAGAATTCAATTATCGTTATCCTTTAGTGGATGGACATGGTAACTTTGGTTCGATTGATGGAGATGCTGCAGCTGCTATGCGTTATACAGAAGTGCGTATGTCCAAAATAGCTATGGAATTAATTAAAGATATTGATCAAAATACCATTGATTTTACTAAAAATTACGATAATTCTGAACAAGAACCTATTGTTTTACCTACTAGTTTCCCAAATCTTTTAGTCAATGGTTCTACAGGTATTGCTGTAGGTATGGCTACTAATATACCTTCTCATAATTTAGTTGAAGTTATTGATGCCTTAATTGCTTATATTAATAATAAAGATATTGATATAGAAGGATTGATGCAATATATTAAAGGTCCAGATTTTCCTACAGGAGGAGAGTTAATAGGTGTTAATAATTTAAAAGAAGCTTATACAACAGGTCGAGGCCGTGTTTTTATTCGTGCTAAAACAAGTGTTGTTAAAAATGAAAAAAATAAGTTTTCTGTTATTATCCATGAAATCCCTTATCAAATTAAAAAAAGTAGTTTAATTGAAAAAATCGCTTTATTAACTAAAGATAAAATTATTGATGGTATTACAGATTTGCGTGATGAATCTTCTAGTCGAGAAGGTATTCGCATTGTGATTGATTTAAGAAAAGATATTAATCCGCAAATTTTTTTAAATAATTTATATAAACATTCACAATTACATATTTCTTTTAACTTTAATATGATTGCGTTAGTAAATGGGACACCTCATTTAGTTAATTTAAAAAAAATTTTAGAAGAATTTTTTCTATTTCGTATTGATGTTATTAATCGTCAAAAACAATTTGAATTAGCTAAAGCGTCAACTAAAAAACATTTAATTGAGGCAGCTGTAAAGGTGTTAAATGATATTGATAATACAATTGAATTGATTAAAAAAGCTAAAGATATTCGTGATGCTCAAACGAAACTAATGGATAAATATAACTTTGATGAATTACAAAGTAAATCTATTTTAGAAATGAGTTTACAAAAAATCACTAATTTAGAAATCGAAAAAATAAAAAAAGAAGAACAAAATTTAATTACTCAAATTCAATCATGTCAAGAAATTATTAATTCTCAAACTAAAAAAGAAAATATTTTTCAAAAAGATTTATTACGAATTAAAAAAATATTTCAAGATGAAAGAAAAACTATTATCAACAAAGATGTAAATGAATTTAATATACCTAATGAAAATTTAATTGAAGAAGAACGTATTTTAATTACTGTTACACATAAAGGTTATGTTAAACGTTTAAATTTAGATATTTATAAAAAACAACATAAGGGTGGTAAAGGTGTCAACGGCATCACTGTCAACACAGATGATTTTGTCAAACACTTTGTTATTTCTACTACTCATAGTTATCAATTGTTTTTTACTAATAAAGGAAAAGTTTATCAATTAAAAGGTTATCAAATACCTTTTTTTAGTCGCCAATCTAAAGGTATTCCATTAGTTAATTTAATTCCTTTAGAAAAAGGAGAATTTTTAACTTCTTTAACTAGTGTTGATGATTTTAAACAAGCTAATGATTGTTTAGTTTTAATTACCAAAAAAGGTTTAGTTAAGAGAAATAACATTAAAGAATATGAAAATATTCGCAAGAAAGGGAAAATAGCTTTTCCTTTGAAAATAATTAATGATGAAGTATTATGTGTATTAAATACTTCTGGCAAACAAGATATTATTTTAGCTGCTTCTAACGGTAGAGCTATTCGCTTTAACGAAATGTCTATTCGGAAAACAACTCGTCAAGGCGTAGGCGTTAAAGGGATGAATATAGATATTGAAAATAACGAAGTGATTGTCGGAGCTGCTGTTGTTTCTTTTCCAGAACAAGATATTTTAGTTTTAACTGAAAAAGGTTATGGTAAAAAAACTAAAAGCAAAGAATATAAAAAACAAAAAAAAGGCGGAAAAGGACAAAAAACTTTTAAAATAACTTCTAAAAACGGACAATTAGTGATGTTAGATACTATTTTACCTAATGAAGAAATAATTTTGATTTCTGATATGGGAAAAGTGATTCGAATAGAAAACAAAGATGTGGCATTAACTAAAAATAAGTTAACTCAAGGATATAGATTATTTAATTTAGAAAATAATCAAAAATTAGTATTAGCAGTTGTGGTTCCAAAAGAAAAAGACGCAATATAAAAAAGATTTTTTCATCTTAATTATATTGGAAATATTTTATTTTTAAATTTTAAAAATAAAAGTCATATATTTTAATCAATTGTGATTAAATTATATATATTTGAAATAACTATTTTTATATAAAGGTTTCTATGAAAATGTGCACTGAATATAAAACTAAAATCGTTTATAAGAAAATAACTAAAAATCCAACTGCTACTCAAAAAGCAGGTTTTTATTTAAGTCAATTAATTCATGAACAACAATATTCATTACTAAAAAAACATATTATTTTAATAGAAGGAAAAGTAGGCTCAGGTAAGACAGTTTTTACCAAAGGTATAGCTAAACAATTAAAAGTAAAAACTCATGTTAATAGTCCTACTTTTTTTTTATTAAAAACTTATCAAGGAAAAATCATCAAGTTACATCATTTAGATTTATATAGTATTTTAACTTCAAAGAACCCTCCTAGTTTGTTTTCTACAGTTGAAGAATTATTAGAAATGGTCGATATTGGTGATATAGTAGTGGCTGAATCGATAGAAAAAGGCGCACTTTTTTTTCCTTATTGGGATTTTAAAGTATGTTTAGAAATTGTTAATCATAAAACCAGAAATATCATTATAGAACAAAAAAATGTTTAAAGTAAAAGAAAAGCAAAATAATTGTAAAAAATTTAATTATGAATGATTTGAAAAATTTAAAATATATTATGTTAGATATTTCTGCTAATGTACAATTAGTATGGTTAATTTCTGAAAAATGCATCATTAAGGAAAAAAAATATATTCATCGCATGAATTTTGTAGAAAATATGATGCCTTTAATTCATCAAATTTTAACAGAAACAAATTTAACTTTAAAAAAACTGAATGGTATTATTGTTGGTGTTGGTCCTGGTTCTTATATAGGGACAAGGTTATCTATTGTGACAGCTAAAATTTTGGCTCTGGAATTAAAAATTCCTTTATTTTATATTAGTAGTTTATTGCTTTTATCTAGTGGTTTTTTGGAACAAAGAATTACGCCTAAAATTTACGCACGTAAAGATTTTTTTTATAGTTTTAGTTTGGATAACAATCAAATTATTTTATCTGAAAATATATATCAACAAAGTTTTTTAAATAATTTTCCTAATCATTTGATTTTGAACGTTGATACTTTGAAAGTATCTCCACAAAATATTTTGAAATACATGCATCAAATAACGAATCCACATGATTTAGTACCTCGTTATTATGGTTATAATTTTCAGATATGATGGTTAAGAGTTCAATTACCCAATATTGTTTATTTAAATTATGTTAAAAAAAGGGGATATTTATAATGATTGTTTTATCTATTGAAACTAGTTGTGATGAAAATAGTGTTGCAATTACTAAAAATGGTAAACAAGTTTTATCTAATGTTGTTTTTTCTCAAATTAAAGATCATCAAAAATTCGGAGGTGTAGTTCCAGAAATAGCTGCGCGTAAACATTCTGAAGTGATAACTTTAATTTATGAACAAGCTCTGCGAGAGGCTAATTTGACCATTAAAGATATTGATGTGGTAGCTGTAACACAAGGACCAGGTTTAATTAGTGCGTTATTTGTGGGTATTAACGCAGCTAACACATTGGCTTATATACACCAAAAACCACTTATAGCAGTAAATCATTTGGCAGGTCACATTTATTCTGTGCAAATAGAAAAGGAATTTTCTTTTCCTACTTTAATACTTTTGATTTCAGGCGGTCATACAGAATTATTTTATATGAAAAATCATTTTGATATTAAGCATATTGGTTATACTTTAGATGATGCAGTAGGTGAAATTTATGATAAAGTAGCGAGAAGCTTAAATTTAGGATATCCTGGTGGCCCTATAATTGAAGAATTAGCATTGAAAGGGCAAGATATTTATCAATTTCCTAGACCTTATATTAAAAATAAAAATTTAAATTTTAGTTTTTCTGGATTAAAAAGTAAAATTATAAATTTTATTTACCATCAAAAATTATTGTCACCAGAAAATATCAATCATATTTGCAATTCTTTTCAACAAAGTATAGTTGATGTTTTAATAGAAAAAACAAAAAGAGCACTTATACATTTTAAAACGAAACAATTAGCAATAGTAGGTGGTGTTGCTGCCAATAATTTTATTAAACAAAGTTTTCAAAAAAATTTTACTTCTTTAGAAATTATAATTCCGAGTGCGAAATATTGTACTGATC
>NZ_JPSQ01000060.1 GCF_001189415.1 Candidatus Phytoplasma phoenicium | reverse complement strand
TGTTCTTTTTCTTTTTGAACTTTTGCCAAATTATCTTCTAATTCGTTTAAATGAGGGTTGATTTTTAATTCTTGAATTTTATTTTGAATTTTTGTTATTATTTCTTTATTTTTTTGGGATTTTTGATAAAAAACCCAAGGATCTTGTTCTAAAATGGTTGAAAATTTACTTTTGTGCATAAGAAAGATAAAATTCTCATTATAATGCCATTTATTTTGTTTTTCTTTTAAACTTTTATTAAATTGATTTAATTCATCAATTAAGATTTGTTGTCTAATTTTTTTTGAATTTACTCCTATATAAGGGATTTGATAAGTTTTAGGATTTAATTGTTTGGCTGTGTAATTACTATAAATCATTCCTTGAGGTGTGATAGCTATTTTGTGTTTTTGTAAGTTAGTGACTTCTAATTCACATATAATATGAGATAATAAAATACGAGTATATTTCAAAGCATCTGTGTTTTCTGTAAAAATTTTCGCTGCTAAACTTTGTGGATTTTCATTGATGACAGGAATTTTACCAATATTAACTAAACCTATATCATAAATTTTTTCAGATGATTGAAATTTTTCATAAATTTTTAAAGATGCTTGGAAATAACGTTCATCTATAATTAAATTAAATTTACGCATTCCTAAAAAACCTTCAATAGCGTTCCGCCATAATTCTTCTTTAATATCTATTAATTCACATAAAGGATAAATAGATATTTCTTTTTGATAAAGACTACTTAAGTGCGTAGTTAATAAACTTTTTAATTTTCTTAAGCTAGGGTGATATGTAGGTGTAATACTTTGTAATATTTCTAAATGATTATTGAGTTCATTTATTTTTTGTTGTAAATCATGAATTTCTTTATGGAGTTCACTTTGTTGGATATTCACTTGAATAATTTCATAAGATAATTCATCATTAATATTCAATATATTTTTTTTAAATGAAGTGTATGTTTGTTCTGTTATTTCTTCCTCTGGAACTTGTCGACACCATTGATTCAAATAATTTAAATGTTTTTGTAATTTAACAGAAGGGTAACTTAATAATATTTGAGCACATAAATCTTTTTCTGTTTTTAATTGGGTTTGAAATAAATTTATTTGTTGTTCTGTTTCTTTCAAAATCATTTGATGTTGGGCCAAATCTTTTTGCAAAGAATATAAAAAAGCGCCTACATTATCTTGATTTTTATAATTTTGTAATTGTAAAATATAATTATTGAGATTTTCAATAGCAAAATTATTTTCTTTTTTTTGAGTTAATAAATAAGAAATTTGTTGTGTTAAAGTCGTTTGTTGTTGTTTTATATTTTGTATTTGCGCTTGAAACTGTAAATTTATCAACATTTTTTCTATTAAAAAATTAATTTTTGTATTTTGTTCTAATAACTTTATTTCTTGTGATTTTTCAATGATGACTTTTAATTTTTTTAGTTTTTGTTTTTCTAATTCGATTTGTTTTTCAACTTTTCTTAATTGTTGAACACTATTTTTTAAACTAATAATATTGATAGGATTTTCTTCTAATAAAAATTCAAAAACAAAATTTTGCAAATTTAAAGGTTTAAAAGATAATGCTTTAGGTAAAATTTTGATGTATTTGGATATATTGATTTTTAAAAATTGCTCTAAAGTATTTTGATATTGCTTTTTGGTCTCGCAAAATTCAAAATGAGGATCCAATATTTTCATATAATAACGAAATTGTTGTGCATTAAACGGTTTATTATTATTTACAAATAATTCAGAAGTTAAAGTTTGATTGGTACAAAAATAAAATTTTTCTTTCAACAAACCTTTATACGGGAGTTCTAATAAACAACCTAATAAAGAGTTTTTTTGAGTTTTTTCATCATAAAATTCTAAACAAATATGAGTAATGACATCTTTATTTCTTAAAAATTCTTTGTTTTCGGCTCCGATTTTACCTTTGATATAATTTTCCAAAGATCTTTTTGCGTTATCGTTAGCTGCTATATTAAATTTAACACCGCTTTTGCCACCAATTAAAACATATTGCAAAGCGTCTAACAAAGTTGATTTTCCAGCGCCATTTTCACCAGAAATTAATGTATTATCTTTGATTTCAATAGTTTGGCAAACGAAAAGATGCCAATTAATTAATTGTATTTTTGTTAATTTTTTCATTTT
>NZ_JPSQ01000006.1 GCF_001189415.1 Candidatus Phytoplasma phoenicium | reverse complement strand
AATATAGATATTTTAAAAATTTCTAACAAAGAGTATATTACTAAAGGAACTACGCATTTATATGAAGTAGAAGAACATTTGAATGCAAATTTACCAATTGATAATTACGAAACATTAAGTGGTTTTATGTTAGGACAATTAAATACTATGCCGGAAAGACATGAAAAAATCAAATTAACTTATAATAATTGGATATTTGAAGGCTTAACTTATAATGGATTAGTAATTACAAAAGTGAAAATTACTCAAAAAGAAAATTCCATACCTTCAGAAGAAAAAAAAATTATAGAAAAATAAAATTATTTAACAATTTACTTTTAATTTTTTATGTTAAAAAATGTATTTTTTTATTATTTGAAAGAATCTTATTGGAAAGTTTCTTTTTTTATTTTGGATTCTTCTTTTTTTTATTTAAATTAGAAAGTATAATGATTTTTTATCATGAATGCCTCATTACAACAATTAGAACTTAATAGTTTAGAAACCGTATTAAAAACTAATTTCCAAAAAGGCCTTGAATCTTCTGTTGCTGCTCAAAGATTAACAAAAAACGGACTTAATAAATTAATAATAGAAACTAAAGTATTTTGGTTGAAAAAATTAATAAATCAATTGAAAGATTTATTTGTATGTCTTTTATTAATAGCAGCCATTATAACTTTAATAATAGGTTATTGGAATAATCAACCAGAAGAATTATACGAAGGTTGTTTGATTTTAGTTATCATCATTATTAATGCTTTTTTAGGTCTTTTTTTTGAAAGACAAAAAGACATATCTTTAAAAATAATTAAAAATAAAACTAAACCATATACTCGTGTTTTAAGAAATGGTAAAGTTAAATTAATTTTAAAAGAAAATATAGTTATTGGAGATATCATTTTTTTAGAAACAGGTGATGTTGTTCCTGCTGATATCAGATTAATTAAAAGCACACATTTAAAAGTTAATGAAGTCATTTTAACAGGTGAAACAACCCCTGTATATAAAAATATGGAAATTATAGCTCCAATTTTTAATTTATTAAATGCTCCTCATATGGTTTTTATGCAGACCATAATTGTTTATGGTCATGCTAAAGGAGTTGTATTAAAAACTGGTATGCAGACTCAAATAGGACAAATTAAACAATTAATTTTCAAATCATTACGAAAAAAAACACCTTTAGAAAAAAATCTTAACCAATTTACACAATTTATCTGTTGTTTAGTGGTTATTTTCATTAATTTTAATTTTATAATTAATTTATTCAAAAATTATTTGGTTTATCATATAATTAATTGGTTAATGATACAAAAATTATTTTTATCTTCAATAGCTTTAGCAGTAGCTGTTATTCCCGAAGGTTTATTAACTATTGTGACTATTATTTTGGCTTTTGGTATAAGAAAATTAGTTCATCAAAAAGTTATTGTCAAAAATTTAAAAGCTTTAGAAACTATTGGAGCTATTAATGTCATTTGCGCTGATAAAACAGGTACTTTAACCAAAAATCAATTGACTATTAAAAAATTATATTTATATCCTCAAATGAATATAGTTCATTCTGATTTACGTTTGAATCCATATATCAACAAATTATTAACTTTTAGTGTTTTATGTAATAATGCTCATTTGAATGATGATGATTCTTTGGCCAAAAAAAATAATACAGTTTTTGTAGCGGATCCAGTCGATCAAGCTTTTATTAATTTAGCTCGTCTATGGAATTTTGATTTTGTCAATTTGACCAAGATATATCGTAAAACAAAGGAATTTCCTTTTGATGACCATTATAAGTTAATGATCACAATACATGAACATCAAGACACATTTTTGGTTGTGATCAAAGGAGCAGGCGAATTAATACTTCGTTTATCATCGTTGATATCATATAACGATCAAATTATATCTAAAAATAGTGCATCTTTTCAGCAAGCTGAACAAGATTTAAATCATATCTCACAAGAAGGTTACAAAATTTTAGGAATAGCGTATGCAACTATATTACCACACGAATGGCAAAAAGATCATTTAACAGTTGCTAAAATATTAGAACAAATCAAATCGAAAATCATCTTTTTAGGAGCTTTTGGGATGGAAGATCCTATACGTTCTGGTATTAAAAAAAATATCAAATATTTACAACAAGCTTCTATTATACCTATTATGATTACTGGAGATCATTTATTTACAGCTAAACATGTAGCTACGCATATTAATCTTTTAACAAAAGAAACTGATTTAGCTATTACAGGTGATATTTTGGATTGTTTAGATGAAAAAGAATTTCTTGATAAATTACCTAATATTAAAGTTTATGCTCGTGTTAATCCTGAACACAAATTAAAAATTATTCAAGCTTGGCAAAAAAAAGGAAAAATAGTTGCCATGATAGGAGACGGAGTTAATGATGCTCCTAGCATTAAACAAGCAGATATCGGAATTGCTATGGGTATTACAGGAACGGAAATTTCCCAGCAAGCAGCTACTATGATTTTGACAGATGATAATTTTAATGCAATTCCGAAGGCTATCGAAGAAGGAAGAAATATTTTTCATAACATCAAAAAAAGTGTAATTTTTTTGTTAAGTTGTAATATTGGAGAAATTATTTTAGTTTTTTTACATACTTTTTTAGGAAACTTAGTATTTTCGATGGATTTTCAACTTTTGACTACATTACAAATTTTATGGGTGAATTTAATAACAGACTCGCTAGTCGCCATTGCTTTAGGAATGGAACCAAAAGAAAGTAATTTAATGAAAGAAAAACCTAGAAAAATAAACCAATCTTTTATAAATAAAATGTTTATTAGTAAAATTATTTTAGAAGGGGGTATGATTGGTCTTTTAACTTGGTTTGCGGCTTTTATAGGATATCAAAAATATCATAATAATTATCAATATGCCCAAACTTTTGCTTTTATGGTTTTATGTTGTTCTCAATTAATCCATGTTTTTAATTTAAGACATTTTACAAAATCTATTTTTCAACTTGCGCCAAATTTTTATTTAATAATTTTTTTTATGTTTAGTTTGTTTTTGCAAATTACTATTTATATTTTACCTTTTTGTAGAACTAAATTTAAATTAGTACTTTTAAATTGGGAAGATTTAATGATTATAAGTTTTTGGTCACTTATGCCTTTATTCATTATAGAAATATGGAAAAAAATAAAAAATTTTCAAAGGAAAGCTAAAATTTAAGAAAAAAATTTTAACAA
>NZ_JPSQ01000059.1 GCF_001189415.1 Candidatus Phytoplasma phoenicium | reverse complement strand
ATCTCATTTGATTTAAAATTTTGGACTTGACATTTTTAATTTTTTAATTAATATTTTATATTAATATTTTACTTTAAATTAAAAATAAATTATCGATAATTAAAAAAATAATCAAAAAATCTAAATGTTAAATTTTTAATAGCAAAGGATGAATAATGTCAATGTTATCAAAAAAAGATTATTCAGTTATCTTATACTATGTTTATACTAATATTGATAATCCAGAAAAATTTCGTGAAGAACATTTGCGTTATTGTCAAAAACTAGAACTTTTAGGACGTATCATTGTTGCCAAAGAAGGTCTTAATGGAACTATATCAGGTTTACGTTTACATATCGATATCTATATAACGCAAATGAAAAAAGATCCTCGTTTCAATCAAGTGGATTTTAAAATAGATGAGGTTGATGGACATGTATTTCCAAAACTTTCTATAAAAGTTCGTGATGAAATTGTTGCTTCTAAATTATTAAAAGATCTTAAACCATATCATAGGCAAAATTCTTATTTAGAACCTAAAAAATTTTATCAATGGTTAAAAAATAAAGATATTTTTCTTTTAGATGTGCGTAATAATTATGAATATAAATTGGGACATTTTCAAAACGCTATCAATCCTAATATTAATAATTTTCGTGATTTGCCTCAATGGTTAGAACAAAAATTTCTTTTATTAAAAAACAAAATAGTTTTGACTTATTGTACAGGTGGTGTTCGTTGTGAAAAAGTAACTTTATTTTTAAAAGAAAAAGGTTGCAAAAATGTTTATCAATTAAAAGGTGGCATTCTTAAATATAGTCAAGATGAGGAGGTACAGGGTGAATTATTCAAAGGTCAAATGTATGTTTTTGATCAAAGAAAAAGCATTTTGGTGAATAAGAAAAAACATACAATTGTAGGCAAAGATTTTTTTGATAAAAAACCTTGCGAAAGATATATTAATTGTGCAAATCCTCAATGTAATAAACAAATTTTATGTAGTGAATACAATGAACATAAATATTTAAGTAGTTGTTGTCAATCCTGTAGAGAGGCTCCGCAAAATAGTTATGTTATGAAACATAATTTAAAAGTTTTGAATAACAAAGAACAAATAGACAAATAACGAATAAGTTCTTAAAAAAAGAATATATATTTTTTAAAATTTGTTTATAGAATAAAAAAACAGTTAAAATATAATTGTAATTATTTCTTTTATTAGATTATTTGTGAAATATCAAATAATTGAACTAGATGATGTATAGGAAAATAAATTGTTTTTGATCATTAGAGAACTTAACTTTAAAAATTTAATTGTTTTATATGATAATATTTTGTCTTATTTGTTTTTTGTTTTATAAAGTAATCAATAATATATAAGTTATGATTTTTTATTTTATAAAATAACTTAATTATAATATAGAAAAAAAGAGGTTTTATTATGTTTGCTATTATTAAAACTGGTGGTAAGCAACTAAAAGTTTCTCCAGGACAAGAAGTTTTTATAGAAAAAATTTTAGTTAAAGAAAATGAATATTATGTTTTTGATCAAGTTTTAGTTATTGAAAATGAACAAGACCAAAGAACTATTTTAGGAAATCCTTTTGTACAAGGTGCAAAAATAGAAGCTCAAGTAGTTAAACAAGGAAAAGCGAAAAAAATTTTAGTAGCAAAATATAAAAAAAGAAAAAAATATCGTTTAAAACGTGGTCATCGTCAGCTTTATACTAAAGTTTTAATCACGAAGATTATTTCTTAATTTTTTCGATAATGATTAAGTATTGGTTTATTAAAAAAGATACATTTATTATGCAAATGAAAATTGCAGGACATTCTTTATATGCGCAACACAAAGACGATATTGTTTGTTCTTCTGTTTCAACAGCTACAATTATGACTTTAAATGCCATTAAAATTTGCGGTTTACATTCAAAAATAACTTATGAATTAAAAGAAGGTTTTTTTTTTGGTAAAGTTTTAGTTTTTGATAAATTATTAGATAAATTATTAAAAAATTTAGAATATACCTTAAATGATTTAAGTCAAAGTTATCCTCGTTATGTTCAAGTAATAAACTAAGGAATGATAAAAAAGGAGTTTGTTTTTATGTTAAAGTTAAATATTCAGTTATTTGCTACAAAAAAAGGTGTAGGATCTACACGTAATGGGCGTGATTCGCATTCAAAAAGATTAGGTTTAAAATTATCTGATGGACAATATGCTAATGCTGGCTCTATTATTTATCGTCAAAGAGGTACTCAAATTTTTCCAGGAAATAATGTAGGACTTGGTAGAGATTATACTTTATTTTCTTTGGTCAATGGTATTGTGAAATATGAAAACAAAAATAAAAAGAAAAAGATAGTGTCTGTTTATTTATCAGAATCCCAAATAAAGTAAAAAAGATATTTGAACAGGGAAGTATTAAAAATTAATGAATTTTATAGATGAAACAATTAATTTTGTAAAAGCAGGTAAAGGCGGAAATGGGATAGTTGCTTTTCGCAGAGAAAAATATGTGCCTTATGGTGGCCCTGCTGGAGGTAACGGTGGAAATGGTGGTTCAGTTTTTTTTATAGGAGACACAGGGTTAAATACTTTATTAAAATTTCGTTATCAACAAAAAATAGTTGCTCTTTCTGGATCTAATGGCAAAAATAAAAATAAAAACGGAGCTAAAGCAGATGATTTATTTATAAAAGTTCCTTTAGGTACTACTATTTATAATCACGAAACTAATCAATTAATTGGTGAAATTTTAAAACATCAAGAAACATTAATGATTGCTAAAGGTGGCAAAGGAGGACGTGGTAATTATACTTTGGCTAATTTCAAAAATAAAGTCCCTTCATTTGCAGAAAAAGGCGATTTAGGAGATAGTTTAACTGTTAGAGTAGAATTAAAAATGTTAGCAGACATTGGTTTAGTAGGATGCCCTAATGTTGGGAAATCTTCTTTAATTTCAGCGCTTTCTAATGCTAAATCAAAAGTAGGAAATTATTCTTTTACTACTTTAAATCCTATTTTAGGGGTTGTTGGAGATAAAGATTTTAGTTTTACTATTGCTGATATTCCTGGTTTAGTGAAAAATGCACATTTAGGACGCGGTATGGGAATTGCTTTTTTGAAACATATTGAAAGATGTAAGTTATTAGTGCATGTATGTAGTGCAGAAAATATTAATATATATGAAAATTATTGTCATATAATTAATGAGTTAAAACAATATAAAGAAAAAATTTTAGAAAAACCCCAAATCGTTGTATTAAACAAAATAGATTTGCCTGGTGCTTTATCTAAATTAAATACATTTCAAAAAAATTTGACTTCAGAAAAAATTATTCCTATTTCAGTTTATAATCATACTAACTTATTTGCACTAAAATATTGTATGATGGACATTTTAAAAAATTTACAATCAACTCCATCTACTCTCAATCCAAATACATTAGAACATAAAATTTTTTCTTTACCAAAAAAAACATCAAATACATTTTATATTATGAAAGATCAATATGGTGATTTTGTTATTAAAGGAGCTCAGGTGGAAAAATTATTTCATCGTACGGATTTAAATAATTATGAATCTGTTCAAAAATTTTCTTATATTTTAAAAAAAATAGGGGTAGAAACAGCTTTAAAAAAACAAGGCATTAAACCAAAAGATAAAGTAAAAATTTGTGATTATGTTTTTGAATTAGTTTTATAAAATAATTAATTTTTGAATTATTTATAAATAATTTCGATTATATAGATTATTACAATATTTAAATAATATTGGAAATTAAAATTTTATTGTTAAAAGAGGTTTTTTATTGATAAAAATTAAAAATATCTCACATCATCCTCATTCATTTTTGAAGCAAATTGTTATTATAGCTGTTTTATGTTCTTTATCTATTGTTTTATATGCCACTACTAATAAATTTTTTCTTTCTATACCTTTTACTATTCGTAAATTTGTGTTTTTAGATTTTGTGGGTATTATACCGTTTTTATTTATACCTTTATATACTTCCAATAAAACTACCATTAAAGGTTTAGTTTTTCTAGGAGTTAGTTTTTCGGAAGCTGTTGGTTATTTTATTTTTCGTTATAAAGCATATCCTTTTTCATTTATTTTAAATTTTACTTATGGAATTTGTTGGGGGTTGTTACCCAATTTTTTTTTCAAAAAAAATTATTCTTTTATAAAAACTTATTTCTTGATTTTATTGTTATTTATTTTTCATTATTTATTCGTTAATATTTTAGCGGCAGGCCTATATTTTCATTTTTTGACTGATACCACTGATAAGATTTCTATATTATCTTTTTTTATTTCTAATAAGAAATGTTATTATTTTGTTTTAAGGTTTTTTTCATTGCCTATAGTTTCTTTTGTTGTCACTTTTTTATATTTTCGTATTAAATATCACATTATTATGTTATTTTAATTATATAAATTTTAATGTGTTTTGGCCTTTTTGTATTTATTTTCAGTCCAATATTGAAAATTAATTACTAGAATAAAGTATTTTAATGAATATTAATAGATTTTATGATATAGTTTTAAAAGAAAAGTATAAATGTTTTTTTATCATGATTTTAATATATTGATTATTCGAAATGATAATATTTTGGATGATTTAGATTAATTTTGTTAATAAGTTCATATTGAAATATAAATGTTTTGATATTTAAATGAACATATATAAAAATAAAAAATTATGTGATTTTCCTAAATTAATAAATTTTTTGAATAATAATAACGGGTAATTAATATGCAAATTAAAAAAATAAATGATTGTTTCGTTCAATATCATTTTGAAGTGCAAAATGATGAATTTGAAAATTTTATTCAAAAAGCTTTTGATAAAGTTAAAAACAAAATTACCATCAAAGGCTTTCGAAAAGGTAATGTTAAACGAAATGTTTTCGAAAGGTTTTATGGCACCAAAGCTCTTCATAAAGATGCTTTTGAAGATTTATTGAAGGAAAAATTAACTTATATTTGGATGAATCAACAGGAAGAATTATCGTTGATAGGTGAACCAAAATTAATTGATTTTCAATTAGGAAAAATCAATAAAAATAAAAATTTTTCTTTTGCTTTAGAATTTGAATTAAAGCCCAAAGTAGTTTTATGTTCTTATAAAAACATTCCTATTAGCATTCAAAATATTATAGTTACTGACTTAGAAGTGCAAAAACAAATTGATGTCTTATTAGAGCAAAAAGCTGTTTTGAAACCGAAATTATCTGATGATATTTTATCTCTAGGTGATATAGCTATTTTAGATTTTCGAGGATTATGTCAAAATCAATATTTTGAAGGTGGAGAAGCTCAAAATTTTTCTTTAGAAATCGGTTCGAATAAATTTATAGAAGAATTTGAAACAGGTATGATTGGTATGAAAAAGAACGAAAAAAGAAATATTTCGTTAGTTTTTCCCCAGACATATCCACAAAAAGAATTGGCTGGCAAACCAGTAGTTTTTGAAGTTCATTTACGAGATATTAAAATAAAAGAACAAGTATTTTTAACAGATGATTTAGTCAGCAATATGAAATTTCCTAATATTAAAACAATTAATGATTTAAAAAAGCATATTTTTAACGAATTAGTTAAACAAAAACAGAAGAAACAAAAAGAAAAACAAATACAAGAAATTTTAGATTTTTTGATTAACAATACTTCTTCTTTAAAAGTTCCATTGAATTTAGTTCATAAAGAAGCTACTATTTTGCAAAAAAAATTAGAAGATGAACTTAAAGCGCGTAACATGACTTTAGAAAAATATTGTCAAATCTTAAATTTAAACATGGAAAAATTGAAACAAAAAAATAATGAACAGGCAAAATTTAATGTTCATACAAGTTTAGTTTTAGATGAGATCGCAGTTCAAGAAAAAATCATAGTTTCGGAACAAGAAATAAATGATGAATGTCAACAATTTAGTATTAATTATAACATTGTTTTAGAAAAATTAAAAAAAAATCAATATTTTTTACAAAATATTAATCAAACTTTATTAAATGCTAAAGTTTTAGATTTTTTATTAAAAAACGCTTTAGAAAAAAAGGAAAAAGAACCAGTTCGTTGATGTTCCATGTTTCAACAAGTTAGTGGGTGATTGATTATGAATAAAAAGTTAAATATATCAGAATTGAATTCAATACATGAAGGATGTGAAAAAGATATGAATACAAAAAATACACCAAAAATGGAAACTATTCCAGAAAAATTATCGGCAGTAATCATTAGAGGCAATATTACACCTATTCCTTTTAATGATATGATTATTGAAGTTGGTCGTACTTTTTCTATTAATGCCTTAACACATTCAGTACAAAAACAAAATTCTTATGTTATTATTTTATTACAAAAAAATTTTTTACAAGAAGAACCAGATATCGCTCATATAGAAAAATACGGAGTTTTAGCAAAAATTTTGGTTTCTACTAATCATAAAAATTTTCAAAAAGTAGAATTTCGTATTTTAAAAAGAATTAAAGCACAACAAATTACTAAAAATAATGATTTATATATGGTCAAATACAAAGAAATAACTACTATTTCTAATGATGCGCAAGAAGAACAAATTTTAATTAAGTTAATTATTCAAAAAATAATAAGTAATATTAATCAAATTTTATTAGTGTCTGAAACCTTTTTTTTAGAACAAATTAAAGACGGCATTACCACTGAGAAAGCAGCTGATTTAATTATTTTTGCTTTAAGAATTGAAGAAAAACATAAATATAAATATTTAAAAGAATCAAACCTTAATAAGAGATTATTTTATATTTTACAAGATATTCAAACGATATTGAAAATTGCCGAAATTGAAGATAAAATCAATTTAGAAGTTAAACGTAGTATTGATGAAAATCAAAAAGAATTTTATTTAAGAGAAAAAATGCGTGCAATTCAAAATGAATTAGGAGATAAAGTTAAAAAAGAAGAAGAGATAGAAGAATTAAGAAATAAAATTAATGATTTACGTATACCAAAAGCAATAAAAGAAAAAGCTTTACAAGAATTGTCACGTTATCAAACAATTTCTTCTTCTGTAGCTGATTCTTTTGTGATTCGTAATTATTTAGAATTTTTAATTTCTTTGCCATGGGGAAAATACAGTAAAGATATTAATGATTTATCGAAAATTCAAATGGTTTTAGAAAAAAATCATTATGGTTTGATTAAAGCCAAAGAACGTATTGTGGAATATGCGGCTGTCAAAATTATGACAAAACAAAATCCTCCAACTATTTTGTGTTTGGTTGGTCCTCCAGGCGTAGGTAAAACTACTTTAGCTATTTCAATTGCAGAATCCTTAGGTCGTAAATTCGTAAAACAATCATTAGGTGGACTCAAAGAAGAAAGTGAAATTAAAGGACATCGACGTACTTATGTTGGAGCAATGCCAGGACGTATTTTAAATGGTTTAAAAGATGTGAGTGTTGCTAATCCTGTTTTTTTATTAGATGAAATTGACAAATTAATCAGCAATATACAATATGATCCAGGAGCTTCTTTACTGGAAGTATTAGATCCTAAACAAAATAAAAATTTTGTTGATCTTTATTTATCTGAACCTTTTGATTTATCAAAAGTTTTGTTTGTTGCTACTGCTAATGATTTAAGTACTATATCGGAACCATTGAAAGATCGTTTAGAAATTATTGAATTAAACTCATATACAGAACAAGATAAACAAATTATTGCTAAAGAACATTTATTACCTAAACAACTAAAAGAACATGGTATTACAAACGAACAATTTATTATTGATGACGAAGTATTACTTTATATTACGCGTTTTTATACAAAAGAAGCTGGAGTGAGAAATTTAAATAAATATATTGCTACTTTAATACGTAAAGCAGTTAAAGAAATTTTAATTAATAAAGTATCTTCAATGCATATTACCAAAGACAATGTAGAACAATTTTTAGGTAAAGTTGTTTATCAACATTTGTTAGCTAACAAAAAAGATCAAATCGGTGTAGTCAATGGTCTTGCTTATACTTCTTTTGGAGGTGATATTTTACCTGTTGAAGTAACTTGTTATAAGGGAAGCGGTAAGTTAGTTTTAACTGGATATTTAGGTAAAATCTTAGAAGAAAGTGCTTTCACTGCTTTTAGTTTTTTAAAAGCCAATGCTGATAATTTAGGAATTGATTATGATATTTTTGATAAAAATGATTTTCATATTCATTTTTTAGAAGGAGCTGTACCTAAAGATGGCCCTTCAGCTGGTGTTACAATTGCTACTTCTATTTTTTCAGTTATTAAGGGTAAAATGGTTCGTAAAGATATCGGTATGACAGGTGAAATTACTTTACGTGGTTCTGTTTTAGCTATTGGTGGTTTAAAAGAAAAAGCTATTGCGGCTAATCGTAGTGGTTTAAATACTATTTTTATTCCTAAAGATAATTTGAAAGATATCGAAGATATTCCTAAAGAAGTTCTTGATAAATTAGAAATTGTAACTGTGGAAAATGCCAATGATGTTTTTGGCAAAGTATTTGTCTAAGGAAGGATAATGATTTTTATAATGTTTAATTTACCTACATGGTTGTTATATATAAATTGTATTTTAATTGTTTTTATAGTTATATTTACGTCTGAAAAAAATGTTATAGATTCCTTTGCCGAACAATATGGTAATTATAAAACTCCTAAATCTGAAATTTTTTTAAATTGCATTGTATTTGGTTTAGTTTTTTTATTGTTTTTTCACTCTTTTATTGTATTAAAAAAATAATTTTTTATTTTTAAAATTATTCATTTTTATGATACAATGTGTTTACATAATAAAAATTGTTTTTTTTATCTATTAATGTTTACAAGATATCTTAGTAAAAAAATATAAAAAAAGGAGTGTTGATACAAATGCCTAAAACTGTGGTTCGTAAAGAAGAAAATATTGATGAAACATTACGACGTTTTAAACGTGATGTTTCTAAATCAGGTAATTTAACACAAGCTCGTAAAAAAGAGTATTATATTAAACCAAGCACAGAGAGAAAAAATCGCAAAAAAATTCTTAAAAATAGAAAATACTAAAAATTAATTTTTAAAAAAATAACAAAAATAAGCAGCTTCATTTTTAAAGGTGCTTTTTTGTTTTTTTACAAATATTTTAATTGTTAAAAAGTTTTTAAGATCATTATATTTTCGTTGTGTAAAAGATTTTTTTGTAATTATTCTTGATATTATACGATATTTAAATTAGAGAGTTATTGAAAATTTAATATTATGATCATTAAAATACATAATCATACGAAACAAAATATTTTACATTTAAAAAAAATGTTGTTATCGATTTTTACTTCTTTACAAGAAACTAAACTTTTTCATTTGATTTTTATTTCTAATGAACAAATGCAAAAAATGAATGATTATTATTGTTATAAAAATTTTCCCACAGATGTTTTAACTTTTGTGAATGATATAGAAGATGATGATTCTTTGGGTGATGTTTTTATTGCTTTACCAAAGGCTTATGAACAAGCTATTTTATATGGACATAGTATTAATAGAGAAGTAGCTTTTTTAGCTTTACATGGATATTTTCATTTAAAAGGTTATACTCATAATACTGAAGAAAAGTTACAAAGAATGTTACAATTGAAGGAACAAATCTTATTAAAATATAATTTGAATGTAAAATAGTGAAATCTAAAGTATTCAACAATTTCGTTGAAAGGATACCAAAAAAGTGGGTTTTAAATCTGGTTTTATTACAATGATAGGCAAAACAAATGTTGGAAAGTCAACTTTATTAAATTCATTGGTGCAAAAAAAAATTTCTATTACAAGTTCAAAAAAACAAACAACACGGAGTTATATTACAGGTATTTGTCATGCAGTTGATTATCAATTAGTTTTCAAAGATACACCTGGTATTCATTTACAAAAAAATGTTTTTTTTCAAAAAATAGATTATTGTACTTTAAGAGATATTGAAAATATTGATATTGTATTGTTAGTGGTTGAACAAAAATGTAGTTTTTTAGAACAAAAAATTTTAAATTTTTTACAACAATATAAAAAAAAAGTCATTTTGGTTATAAATAAAATTGATCTTTTAAAAAGTAAAATGGCTATTGATAGCATTATTTTAAGTTATCTAAAAAAGTTTACTTTCGATGCTGTGGTGCCTGTATCCTCTTTCGCAAAAAAAAATATAGATATTTTAAAACAACAAATTCTTTTTTTTGTACCCGAAGGAGAATCTTATTTTTCTAAAAATACTATTACAACTCTTTCGCGCGAAAGTTTAATTGCTGATTTAGTTCGTGAAAAAATTTTGTTTTATATTCATAAAGAAATTCCTCATTTATGCAAAATATTAGTAGAAAATATCAAAAAAAAGGAAAATTATCCTTCAATAATAGAAATTACTGTGATTATCATGGTAGATAAAGATAATCATAAACAAATTTTAATTGGAAAAAAAGGTCATAATTTAAAAAGAATTGGAATTGAAGCTAGACGAGATATTAATAAGATTTTGAATATGCATATTTATCTTAATTTATGGGTTAAAGTTAAAAAAAAACGTAATAAAAATAAAAAATAGTAAAAATTTTGAAAAAATATTATTTTAAAATGAAAAAAATTGACAAAATAATAGTAAGTTGGATAAAAAAAGAATAAATATGCAAAATAATAACAAATCTTTAAAAGAAATCATTTCTTTTGCTAAACAATATGGTTTCGTGTTTCCAAATAGCGAAATTTATGGGGGTTTAGCAAATAGTTTCGATTACGGACCTTTAGGAAGTTTGCTAAAACAAAATATTAAAAAAGCTTGGATTAAAAAATTTTTTCAAGAAAACGAATATAATCTTTTATTGGATAGTTCTATTTTATTAAATTCTCAAGTTTGGCAAGCTTCAGGTCATTTAAATTGTTTTATTGATCCTTTAGCAGAAAATAAAACAAATAACAAACGTTACCGTGCTGATAAGTTGATTCAAGAACATAATCCTGCAATAGATGTTAATCAATTAACTTTTCAACAAATGACACAATACTTAATTGACCATCAAATTTTAGGAACCCGAGAGTGGTCACCTGTTAAAGAGTTTAATTTATTATTCAAAACTCATCAAGGTGTTGTTATTGATAAAAACAAACCTTTATATTTACGACCTGAAACTTGTCAAGGTATTTTTATTAATTTTAAAAATATTTTAAATACTACACGTAAAAAAATACCTTTTGGTGTTGGACAAATTGGCAAATCATTTCGTAATGAAATCACTCCAGGTAATTTTATTTTTCGCACTTGTGAATTTGAGCAGATGGAATTAGAATTTTTTTGTCATCCGTCACAATATCAAGAATGGTTTGTGTTTTGGAAAGACTATGTTTATAATTTTTTATTTCAATTAGGTTTTACTTTGGAAAATTTACGATTTAAAGAACATACCAATAATGAGTTAAGTCATTATTCTAATGCTACTACTGATATTTTATTTCGTTTTCCTTGGGGATGGGATGAATTATGGGGAATTGCTTCGCGCACTGATTTTGATTTAAAAACACATCAAAAACATTCAAAACAAGATTTACAATATTTTGATGCATTAAGTAAAGAAAAATATTGGCCTTACGTTATTGAACCTTCATTAGGTGTTGAAAGATTTTTTTTAGCCATTATTATTAATGCTTTAAAAGAAGAACCCTTAAGTAATTCTACTACAAGGACTTTTTTAAAACTTCATCCTTTTTTATCTCCTTATAAAATTGCTATTTTACCTCTTTTAAAAAAAGAACATGGTCAAAAAGCAAAATTATTAAGAAAAAGTTTATGTTCGTATTTTGAAGTAGATTATGATGAAAAACATAGTATTGGAAAAAGATACCGAAAACAAGATTTAATAGGAACTCCATTTTGTTGTACTATTGATCAACAAACTTTACAAGATGACACAGTTACGATTCGAGAACGAGATACCTTGAAACAAAAACGGATTGCTATTGATGATATTAAATGTTATATCGACAAAAAAACTTTTTTTTAGATATTTTAAAAAGTAAAATATGAAAACAAATAATAAAGATTTTATTAAACAATTTGATCAAAAAATACCTATTTATGAATTAGTTATAAGTTTAAACATTAACCTAAAAAAAACAGGAAAAAATTTTATGGGTTTATGTCCTTTTCATCAGGAAAAAAATCCATCTTTTTCTGTCTCTTCTGAAAAGAATCTTGCTTTTTGTATGTCTTGTCGCAAAGGTGGTCCGCCTTTGAAATTTTATCGACAATTTAAAAATATTTCCGAAGAACAAGCGCTGAAAGAACTAGCTCAACAATTCAATTTATTTTTACCTACAAAACACCAAACTGTGAAACAAACTCCTGTTGAACAAATTTTACAAGAAACAAACAAATATTTTCAAGCAGCTTTAAAATATATATTGAAAACTCCTCATATTATACATCCGACAAAAGAATATTTATTGAAAGAAAGAAAATTAAATAATTATTTAATCGAAGAATTTGGTTTAGGATATGCTCATAATCATTCTAATGCTCTAACTCAATATTTACTGCAAAAAGGATTTCAAACTAAAGATTTATTAGCTTCTGGTGTAGTAGCAAAACAAGAAGAAACAGATAAATATTATGATTTTTTTCGTCATCGTTTAATATTTCCTTTAACTAATGAACGAGGATTACTAGTTGGTTTTGCTGGCCGTTTGATTGAAAAAAAAGGAAATATTTCTAACAAATATCTTTTTAATAAAGAAAATTCTTTGTTTCGAAAAGGTAATTTACTGTATCGTTTATTTGAACATACTAAGCAGATAAAACAACATCAAGAAATTATTTTATGTGAGGGTTTTTTCGATGTTATATCTTTTTATCAAGTTGGTTTTAAAAATGTAGTGGCTGTTATGGGTACTGATTTAAATCATCAACAAATAAAGTTATTAAAATCTTTAAGCCGTCAAATTATCATTGCTTATGATGGTGATAGCGCAGGACTTATAGCGACAGCTAAAGC
>NZ_JPSQ01000058.1 GCF_001189415.1 Candidatus Phytoplasma phoenicium | reverse complement strand
AGCAGGTTTTTGTAAATTACAAGATTTTAATCATGATGTTCAAATTTATATTAATGCCAAATTAGTTGACGATAGATCTTTTCAAATTTATAAAATGGCTGATTTAGGAGATATTGTTGGGGTTACAGGTTATTTGTTTTTTACAAAAACTAATGAATTGACTATCAAAGCTAATGAATTCATTCATTTAAGCAAAAGTTTAATTCCTTTACCGGACAAACACAAAGGATTAAAAAATAAAGAAGTGATTAGAAAAAAACGTTATATTGATTTGATTATTAATTCACAAACTAGAAATATTTTTATAACGCGTATTAAAATTATTCAAGAAATTAGAAATTTTTTTAATAATCATGGTTTTTTAGAAGTTGAAACGCCTATTTTACATTCTATTTATGGCGGAGCAGCAGCTAAACCTTTTATTACTCATCATAACGCTTTAAATTCAGATTTTTATTTAAGAATCGCAACCGAAATACCTCTTAAAAAATTAATTATTGGAGGCATGAAGGCTGTTTATGAAATAGGTCGTATTTTTCGTAATGAAGGGATTGATGCTAACCATAATCCAGAATTTACAACCATAGAAGCTTATTTAGCTTATTCTAATATGGACGGAATGATGCAATTGACTGAAAATTGTTTAAAAGAAGTTTGCCAAAAAATCTTAGGAACTTTAGAATTTCAATATAAACAACATTCTATTAATTTTGCTATATTTGAAAAATATGATATGTTAAATATTATTCATCAACGTACAGGTATTGATTTTACTCAATATTTGACTTTAGCTCAATGTAAAGAATTAGCAAAAGAAAATCAAATTATTTTAGAAAAATTTTATACTAAAGGCGATATTATCACAGCTTTTTTTGAAAAATTTGTAGAAAATACTTTAATTCAACCTACTTTTATTTATAATTATCCTAAAGACATCAGTCCTTTGGCTCGTGAAAATAAAACAAATCCATCATTTGTCGAAAGGTTTGAATTGTTTGTAGTAGGTAAAGAATTAGTAAACTCTTTTAGTGAATTAAATAACCCTATAGAACAAAAAGATCGTTTAATTGAACAATTGAAACAAAATCAATTAGGTAATGAAGAAGCAGAAGAAGAACTAGATGAAGATTTTATTGAAGCTTTAGAATACGGAATGCCACCTACTGGTGGAATGGGGTTAGGAATAGATCGTTTGGTGATGCTTTTAACTAATACATCTAATATTAGAGATGTGATTTTATTTCCCCATTTTAAACATATTCAAAAATAAAACTACAATAATTATGAAAAATTTTTTTCATAAATAAAGGTTTATTTATATCTTTTTTTGTTTTATTTATTATAATTAACTAAGTTTTAAGATATTAATTAGATTATGAAAATATTTGAAACTCTGATACTTTGATTTAAATATTATATGAATCAGAGTATTTATTCATTAATAAAAAGGTTCTAAAAAAGAAGGTTAGATATGAAAGGTGTTTTTTATCTTCAAAGTTTTTATAGTATTATGCAAAGTGTTAATTCTTTGGAATCTTTGGTGAAAAAAGCTAAAGAAAATCATTATGATTTTGTTGCTTTAAGTGATCATCATAATTTATATGGCATGGTTGAGTTTTTTACTTTATGTCATCAATATAAAATTAAACCTGTTATAGGCATGAAAATTACTTTGGATTTAAAAAATATTATAACTGCAATTCCTCAAGTTAGTTTTTTAATTTATGCTTTGAATGATCAAGGTATTCGCCATTTAATTCAAATTTCTAATTTGTTACAAATACAAAATCGTCCTATTACTTTAAAGGAATTAAGTTTTTTTCAAAATAATCTTTTTGTTATTTTATCCAATATTGATTGTTTTTTTGATAATTTATTAAAATCAAATGTTTTTCAACAAGTAATTCAAAAATTAAAGGAATATTGTCAACATTTTTATTTTGGTTTATCTTTGCAATCGGATGAATTAGAAATGTTTACAGAAATTCTTTTACAATGGGTTGCGTTATATAAAATTAAAATCGTTCCTACCCATCAAACCAAATATTTGACAGAAGCTGAAATGCCTGTTTATAAAATAATGGCTCAATTAACTAATCAACATACTATTTTGCGCAAAATCCAAAATCATAATTTATCGTTTCAATTTTTGACTATAGAGCAAAAAGATAAACTTTATCAAGTTTATTATCAAAATTATTCTCAAATGTTTTTGAATTTATCAGAATTAATTTCTAGTATTCAATATCAATATGTCGGTTTAAAGTCATTTAGAATACCTGTTTTTTCACCCAATAACAACATAAATTCTTTTGATTATTTAAAACAAAAAACTCATCAAGCTTTAGAATCTAAGTTGTTTGTGGGTTCAAGAATTCCAATTACTTATCGACAACGTTTAGAAAAAGAATTGCAAATTATTCATGATATGGATTATGCTGATTATTTTTTGATTGTATCAGATATTGTTTGTTTTGCGAAAAATAAAGGGATTTTAGTAGGACCAGGAAGAGGATCTTCATCTAGTTCCTTAATTTGTTTTCTTTTGGATATCACAGAAATTGATCCTTTAGTTTATCATTTGTTATTTGAAAGATTTTTAAATCCGCAACGTAGAAAAAAACCTGATATTGACCTTGATTTCCCTGATGATCAAATTAAAACTGTTTTACAATATATTGTTCATAAATATGGTGCTGCTTATGTAGCTAGTATTATTACTTTCAATACTTGGACTGCTAAATCTTTTTTAAGAATGATACCTGAGTTACAAAAAAAAGTTTTTTTTGAACAATTTTTGGATAAGATTGATTTAGATTCCATAGCACATCAAATTGAAGGAATCCCTCGTTTTACAGGGAAGCATTCTGCTGGTCTTATTATTAGTAATAAAAATTTATTTACTTCTTTGCCTGTTCAAAGGAATCAACAAACGCATTTGCCTTGTTTATATCAAACACAATTTGATGCAAAACAATTAGAAAATATAGGATTATTAAAAATTGATGTATTAAGTTTAAAAAATCTTTCTTTAGTGAATAAAATTTTAAACAAAATCAAAAATTCCATATCTTTTTCTTGGCATCGAATTCCTTTGGATGATCTACCTACATATAAAAATTTACAAAAAGCACAAACAGATTATATTTTTCAATTAGAATCTTTTTCTGCTAAAGAAGTTTTAAAAAAAGTTAAACCTTGTAATTTTAATGATTTAGTTGCAGTTTTAGCTTTAAATCGTCCTGGACCCAAAAATTATATTAATCATTATTGTTTAAATAAACAAAATCAAAACTTCACTTATTTACATCCCCATGTTGATATTGTTTTGAAGAATACTTATGGCATTATTCTTTATCAAGAACAAATAATGGAAATAGCTGTGCGTTTTGCAGGTTATAATTTAGGGGAATCTGAAATTTTAATGACAAAATTGAGTCAAAATAAAACAATACAACAAAAAGCATTAAAAATTTTTGTGGATAAGAGTGTAAAACAAGGTCATTCTATTTTTTTAGCTAATCGTGTTTTTAATTATATTTTACAATTTTCTAAATATAGTTTTAATAAAAGTCATAGTGTATCTTATTCTTTGATTAGTTATAGAATGGCTTATTTAAAAACTCATCATTTTGTTCCTTTTTTTATGGTTTTTTTAGATGAGTACCAAAAGAACTTATTGGAAACAGCTAAATTATTCAAACAAATGAAAAAAGAATATAAGCTTAATTTTTTATTACCTAATTTATTTCTTAGTTCGATTAATTATCGATTTGTTAATAATAGTTTTTTATTGCCCTTGACTTTTGTTCCAGGTATGAATGAAGAAATTAGTCTTTTCATTATCAAAGAAAGACAAAAAAAACAATTTGTTGATTTTTTTGATTTTAAAAAAAGATGTCGTTTTGTTTTGAATTCTTCTTTATTAAAAAATTTAATTTGGATGAGTGTTTTTGATGATTTTGGTTTAACTAAGAAAGATTTAATGCAACAAGCTGATTTAGAAAATTTTGAACATGAACAATATTTATTATCGAGTAGAAAAGATTCATTTTTATATTTTAATACACGTGAAGAATATCAATTCTTACAGATTAAAGAGCAGGTTTATCGTATATTAGGTTTTGATTTATATGATATTTTGTCTTTCAAACATAGTAGATGAAAACTGAGAAAATTATTTATTACTTTTTTTCTTTTTTTACTTTTTTGATCAAAAAAAATTAAAGAAAGGACAAGAGTTGATGAATTGGAATGATTTTTGCCAAAAATATTTTATTCCTGGTATGTGTTTTGATGTTGTGATTACGTTTGTTTTTGACTGCTTGCTATGGTTAATTTGTTTACGTCATTATGAAAACAAAATAAAAGTTTTTCAAAATGAAAGAAAATTTAAGATAACCAATATTTCTTAAAAAATTATATTATTTTATTTGGAGTTAGCATTTTGATATATAAAATTATATACTATTTT
>NZ_JPSQ01000057.1 GCF_001189415.1 Candidatus Phytoplasma phoenicium | reverse complement strand
GAATAATTGTGCGTACAATAAAAGACTTTTATACAAATTCAGTGTCATATAATAATGAGAAAATCTTTGTTCAAGGATGGATAAGAAATTGTCGTTTTCAAAAAAAAGTATTTTTTATTAACTTAAACGATGGAACTTGTTTAAAAGATTTGCAAATTGTTTGTAAAGAAAATATTACTATTGATTTTAACTATATAAAAGAAAAATTACAAATTGGTGCAGCTATTTATGTTACAGGTCGTTTTATAATGACATCTGATTCTGTACAACCTTTTGAATTATTAGCTTCAAAGATTATCATTTTAGGAACAAGTTCTAATCAGTATCCTATTCAACCCAAAAAACATTCTAGAACTTTTTTGCGTCAGTTAACACATTTGAGATTGAGAACAAAACTGTTTGGGGCTATTTTTAGAATCAGAAGTTCTGTTTGTCAAACAATACATAATTTTTTTCACCAAGAAGGTTTTTTTTATATTCAAACTCCTATTATTACTTCAGGTGATTGTGAAGGAGCAGGGGAATTATTTCAAGTCACTACTTTAGATTTAAATCAAATTCCATTAGATAAAAATCGCCATGTCAATTATCAAAAAGATTTTTTTGGTAAAAAAACTTTTTTGACTGTTTCTGGACAATTAGAAGCTGAAGCTTTAGCATTATCTTTGAATAAAGTTTATACCTTTGGACCTACTTTTAGAGCAGAAAATTCTCATACTACCAGACATATTTCTGAATTTTGGATGATTGAACCTGAAATGGCCTTTTATAATTTACAACAAAATATCGAATTAGCTCAAAAAATGTTACAAAAGGTGATTCAAAAATGTTTAGAAGAAAATATACAAGATTTTGAATTTTTACAACAGCATATTGAAACTCAATTAATAGAAAGACTCCGCACTGTTGTTCATTTAAAAGTATTTCCGAAAATTACATATGAAGAAGCATTATCAATTTTACTTAAAAGTAACGTTAAATTTGAAAATAAAATTTTTTATGGTGCGGATTTAGCTTCTGAACATGAAAAATTTTTAACAGAAGTTTATTTTAAAACACCTGTTTTTATAATTGATTGGCCCATAAAAATCAAAGCTTTTTACATGAAAAATAACTTAGATAATAAAACTGTTGCATCCATGGATTTATTAGTTCCTAAAGTAGGAGAATTAATCGGAGGTTCTCAAAGAGAAGAAAATTTAGATGTTTTGATGCAAAAAATTAAAGATTTTAACATTAATAGAAAAGAATTAGAATGGTACTTAGATTTACGCCGTTTTGGTAGTTGTATTCATTCAGGTTTTGGCGTCGGTTTAGAAAGACTTTTAATTTACATGACAGGCATAGATAATATTAGAGATGTTATTGCTTTTCCTAGAGTTAATAAATAACTTCATTTAAAAATTCATTTGTTTAATATTTTTTTAATAAAGGAAAAGGAAAATTATATACATGGGAATTATATTAAATAATATTTCAAAAATTTTTGTGAATGAACAAGATAAAAAAACACATTATGCAATTAAACAAATTAATTTAAATATTCCAACAGGCGAATTGGTTAGTTTATTAGGTCCTTCAGGTTGCGGTAAATCAACTATTTTACATATTATTGCAGGATTACTGACAGCTACCGAAGGAACAATTTTTTTTCATGGTAAAGAAGTTACCCATCTGCCACCAGAAAAAAGGGGAGTTGGTTTAGTTTTTCAAAATTATTCTTTATATCCTCATATGACTGTTAGACAAAATATTATGTTTCCATTACAAAATTTAAAAATGCCAAAAGAACAAATTAAAGAAGAAGTAGAAAAAATTTCAGTTTTAACTTCTATTGAAGAATATTTAGATAAAAAACCCAGTGCACTATCCGGAGGTCAACAACAAAGAGTTGCGATTGCACGAGCTTTAATTAAAAATCCAAAAGTTTTGTTATTAGATGAACCATTATCTAATTTAGATACAAGATTACGTATTAGAATGAGAGGGGAAATTCGTCGTATTCAAAAAAAAACAAAGATTACAGCTATTTTTGTTACTCACGATCAAGAAGAAGCAATGTCTATTAGTGATAAAATTTATGTAATGAATAAACAGCAAATTCAACAACAAGATATCCCTTTAAATATTTACAATAATCCTTCTAATTTATTTGTAGCTTCTTTTTTAGGTTCTCCTCAAATTTCCATTTTTAATGGTAAAATTTTCAAAGGAAAATTATATATTGGTTCTTGTATCATTGTAACTGATCATAAATGGCAAAACATAAACAAAGAAGTTTATATAGCTATTCGCCCAGAAGGGTATATAGCAACTAAAAAAAATGGAATTTTAGAAGTAGAAGGAATTGCAATAGAAAATATCGGTAGAGAAGTTTTTTTATTAGCAAAACATCCTGAGGCTGTTTATCATAATTTTCAAATTTTAATTCCTTCAGAACAACAAGATAATATAGATTTAGCAAATGTTAATAAAAAAAGATTCACTTTTAATATTCAAAAGGATAAATTTTTTTTATTTGATAAAAAAGAAGGTAATAGGATTTTTTAAGATGTTTGATATTATAAATCAAAAAAATAATAAACATTGGTGGTATTTATCTCCTGCTTTAATAATTTTGGTAATTTTTACTTTTTTTCCTTTAACGAAAACATTTATTATTTCTTTAAGTAGAGATTATAATAAATTTAATGATCATTTTACGGCTACATTTAATTTTGAAAATTACCGAAATGTTTTTAAGGATCCAGAATTTCTTATATCTCTTCGCAATACTTTAATATTAGTTTTTTTTACTGTTCCTATTTCTTTGTTTATCTCTTTAATAATCGCTTTAACTTTGAATAGTATTCAAAACCGTTTTTTTAAGGATTTTTTAAAAACTTTTTTTTTCTTGCCATTATTATCTAATATAGTTATTATGGGTATGGTATTTAGTATTATTTTTTATTATAACTATGAAATGGAAAATTATCCACAAGGTGTATTTAATAGTTTTTTATCTTCTGTTTTTCATATTAAACCACAACAATGGATAACTAATACAGCTCCTTACGAACATAAAATGTTTGTATTGATTATTTATAATATTTGGACGCGTCTTCCTTTTAAAATTTTTGTTTTTGTTCTTGCTTTACAAGATATTAATAAATCTTATTATGAAGCTGCCAAAATAGATGGTGCTTCTCGTTTTCGTATTTTTTTTAAAATTACTTTACCATTACTGATTCCTATTATTTTTTATCAATTTATTATTGAAATGTTAGCAATTTTTAAAGAATACGAGTCAATTATAGGAATTTTTGCTAATAATATTAATTATGAAATTAGAACTATTGTGGGTTATATTTATGCTCAAACTTCTAATTTTTCTTATAATTCTTATTCAAAAGGAGCTACTGCAGCAATGATTTTATTTTTTATTTCGGTTTTATTCACTGTTTTAAGTTTTTATTTTTCGAAGAAAAAAATAAATTATTAGGTATTTGTGATGAAAGAAATTAACATTTCTTGTTTCTTTAAAAGAGTATGGAATAGTATTAAGAAAAAGTATAAAAGTATTAGTTTTTTTGCGATATTAAAATATTCTTTTTTATTTTTTATTTCATGTTTTTTAACTTTAGCTTTTTATGCGATGTTTATTATGTCTTTGAAAAACAACGACGATATTATAAATAATAATATTTTATCGTTTCCTAAAAATGGTTGGCATTGGGAAAATTATCTATCAGCTTTCCAAGCCTTCAAATTTTTCCGATATCTTTGGAATACTTGTCTTATGGTATTTTTCTCGACTTTATTTGGAACTATAATATGTATTATTACAGCTTTTGCTTTAACCATGTTTGAATTTCCTTTAAAAAACGTCGTTTTCAAGTTATTGTTATTAGGTTTAATGATTACTAGCGAAACCTTAATTTTAACTAATTATCGTACAGTCGCTAATTGGGGGATGGTGAATGCTGGTTATGGCACTGAATTTCCTGGAGGAGTTTATTTTGCTATGACTTTACCTTATTTAATCAATATTGTTCATATCTTAATTTTAATAAGAGCTTTTCAACGCGTTCCTAAAGAGTTATATTATACATCAAAAATTGATGGTGCGACTGATTGGTATTATTTATGGAAAATTTTAGTACCCATTACAAAAGCTACTATTATAATTACTGTTATTTTTCGTATTGTTGCTGCATGGAATGCTTATGCTTGGCCAGAATTAGTAGGTGGTGAATTATTAACTAATATGGCTCGTAAAACGTTTAATAACGAATCAGGAATTGACGCTGTTAATATCCAAATGGCGATCGCTGTTTTGATTAATTTACCTTTATTTTTTATTTTTATATTCTTTAAAAAATATATTGTTTCTGGAGAAAATAGTAGTGGTATTAAAGGATAAATGGACAAATATTCCTAAAAAATTTATAAAAGATATTTTTTTTGTTATTTTATTATTTTTTATCTTATTTATTTTTATTTTGATAATAAATACTACTAAAACTCCAAATAAACCTGAAGATTTTCAGCCTACATATCAAAAAGTATCAGAATGGTTTAAAAAATACAATACTGAAGAACAACAACAAGAATATTTTCGAAATTCAAAAATGAAGAAGGTCGAAATTGTTTTTTGGCATAATTTATTTCCTGAAGAAATCAAAGTTATGCAAAAAATTGTAAAGGAATTTGAAGAAAAATATACTCAAATTAAGGTAAGAATAAATCATAAAGGTGGTTGGGAAGAAATTACGCGTAGCGTTACTAACGCTTTACCAATTAATAAACAACCACATTTAGTTGTTTCTTATCCAGATCATATTGAAATTTATTCTAAATCTAATAAAGTAGTACCTTTAAATGAATTTATAACACAAGATAAAGCTAAGAATAACGAACAAATCCAAAAACAAATATTCCCAGATTTTCTTCAACAGGATTCAAATAAAAATAATTATTTGCCTTTTTTAAAGACTACTGAGGTTATGTTTTATAATAAAGATTTATTCCAGAAGATTAGAGGATTAAAAAATCAAAAAGAGGAAGTGTTAATAGATCAATATGGTGAAATAAAAAAATCAAATATTGAATGGTCTGACATGGAAATAATATGCGAAGCTTTGAAAAAAACCATTTCAAATCCAGATTTTATACCTATAATATATGAAAGTGAATCTAATGTAATTAATTATAATTATAGATATGAATATAATGATGAAAATGAAAAAAATTTCCCCACAACAAAAGAAGAAGCAACAAAATTATTGAAAAACTATCAACCTCTTTTAAGAACTATAAGATACTTTAAAAAATTATATGACAAACAATATTTAACAACTTCTAAATTAAATAAAAAAAATAAAAATGCTAAAGATTTATTTTATAAAGGAAAATATGGTATATTTATTTCTTCCACTAGAAGAACCAATAATTTTTTTGATTTAAATTTTGAACTAGGATTTCATCAAATTCCTATTATGAACAAAGAAAAAAAAGACCAAAATAAAGTCAAAGGTACTAATCTGGCACAAGGTTCTAATATTAATTTATTTTATTCACCTAAAGAAGATGAAATGATAGCTTCTTGGATGTTTTTAAAATATTTAGTTTCTATGCAAACATATGAAAAATTATTTAATGAAAAAAGTGGTTTATGTATAGTGAGAAAAGATTTAATAGATAAATTACAAAAACAATACGATGATAAAAAAAAATTATTACCAAAAAACACAAAAAAACAAGGAAAAGAATTTGTTAAATTAGAATTTTTAAAATTTGCACTTGAACTAGCAAAACCAGAAGAAAATCGTCAAAATAGAAAGTTTTTCATTACTCCTTTTTTTGAAGATGTATATATTTTCCGCGATTTATTAAAAGATTTATTTGTTAAAATTTTATCACTTGAATTGCAAGGAAGAGAAATGGAAAAACAAATAGATAAAATATTTCAAGAAGCATACGAGAGATTCACAACAATATAATTTTCTTTTTGATTTTCCTTGTGATAATAATAAATTGAAAATAAAATTAATAATTATCAATATTTTAAAATTAAATAGAAAGATTTAAGAAAATGAAATATATTAAAGAACAAATTAATAAATTTGATACAATCATTATTCATGGTCATATTAGACCTGATGGTGATTGTTATGGTTCACAATTCGGTTTGAAAGATATCATTTTGACTAGTTTTCCTTATAAAAAAGTATATGTGGTAGGCGAAACAAATCCTAAATTAGAATTTTTAGGAAAAATGGATATAATTACTGATGAGATTTATCAAAAAGCTTTAGTTTTGATAGTTGATTGTGGTACAAGTGTTGTCATTAGTGAACCAAGATATAAATTAGGTAAAAAGATTATTCGTATAGATCACCATTTATTAGTCGAAAAAATTGGACATTATCAATGGATAGATAGTTCTTTTTCTTCTTGTTCAGAAATGATGTTTCATTTCAAAGAAAAATGTAATTTAAAATTAAGCTTCAATGGAGCTATTTCAATATATGTTGGAATGGTTAGTGACACTGGTTCATTTCGTTTCCAAAGAGTTAATTCAGAAACTTTTCGTATCGTTTCTGAATTATTAAAAAATTATTCATTTAATATTTCTGAAATTGATCAAAAAATAAATAAAAACAATATTAATATGTTAAAATTTCAAGGTTATGTATGTAATAATTTTCAAGCAGAAAAAGGGGTACTTTATATTAAAATCATTGATGAAATTGTAGAAGAATTAAATTTAAGTATTGAAGAAATTTTTTCTAAAATTAATATTTTGAGTAATGTAGAAGGTTATCCATTGTGGGCTTTTATAAAAAAACTAACTACTAATAAATGGAAAATTAGTATTCGTTCTTCAGGACCACAAATATCTCATATTGCTCATCAATTTGGTGGAGGAGGGCATCAGCATGCTTGCGGAATTATTGTTGCTAATGAAGAACAAGTTGATGCCATAATAAGCTTAATGCAAGAAAATGCTATGGAATTTAATAAAAAAACAAAATAAATTTTTTTATTACTAAAACCAAAATTAAAAAACGATAGGTTAAATGCAAATTATGTTTAAAGAAGATACTATTGCAGCTATTGCCACTCCTTTAGGCACAGGAAGTATTAGTGTTATTAGGATTAGCGGTAATCAAGCTATTGAAAATGTTAGTCAAATTTTTTTACATAAGAAACCTAAAACTATTTTAGCTCAAGTAGCTTCGCATACTGTTCACCATGGTTTTATTTTGGACAAAAATCAAGAAATTTTAGATGAAGTTTTAATTACTATTTTTAAAAATCCTAATTCTTTCACTGGCGAAAATGTAGTAGAAATTTCATGTCACGGAGGAATTTTAGTCACACAATTAGTATTAGAAAGCATTTTATCAACTAATACACGTTTAGCACAACCAGGAGAATTCAGTAAAAGAGCTTTTTTAAATGGAAAAATAGATTTAGTCCAAGCAGAAGCGATTATGGATTTAATCGCTTCTAAAAATAAAAACGCAATCAAATTAGCTCATCATGGACTTCAAAAAAAACATTCTCAATTAATTACAAATTTAAATAATGATATTTTAACTTTAATTGGTAAAATTGAAGTTAATATTGATTATCCGGAATATGAAGATATTCCTACTATGAATCATAAAATTATTAGACCACAAGTAGAAATTTTAATACATAAAATACAAAACATCTTACGACATTCAATAAAAACAAGAATTTTAAAAGAAGGTATTAAAATTTTAATCATTGGAAAACCTAATGTAGGTAAATCTAGTTTATTAAATACATTAGCAGGAACAGAAAGAGCTATTGTATCTGATATTGCAGGTACAACTAGAGATTTCGTTGATACAAATATCAACATTAATGGAGTGAATTTGAATTTAATTGATACTGCAGGTATTCGTGAAACTAATGATTCTTTAGAACAAATAGGCGTTCAAAAAGCAAAAAAACTTTTGTACGAAACAGATTTAGTTTTATTAGTGTTAGATCAAAGTAATCTTTTAACATCAGAAGATGAAAAATTATTGAAATTAACACAAAAACACACAAGAATTTTAATCGGCAGTAAAGCAGATTTGAATCCTATATGGAAACCTTTTCGATTTGAAGAAGAAATTATTTTAATTTCTAATAATACAAAAGAAGGGATACAAACTCTTAAGAAAAAAATTTTAACAACTTTCCAATTAGATTTTGTAGAAAAACAAGATTTTAATTATTTTTCAAATGTTCGTCATATACAACAATTAAATATTGCTTTAAATGCTTTGCAACATGTGATTCAAGAGATTAACGAAGAACTTCCAATTGATATGCATACAATTTATTTAAAAGAAGCTTTTCAAGCTTTAGGAGAAATTTTAGGATATAACACCGAAGATCAATTAATTAAGGAATTATTTTCTAAATTTTGTTTAGGAAAATAAGCGATTTGAAAATAAATCAAATTTACAACATATCTACAAAAGATAATAATAATATTAAATAAAAATATTCGATAATTTTAGAGATTTTCTTATTTAATATTATTTTTTTAATATAATTAATGGAATAATAAAATTCAAAATAAAGAATTTTATGAATAAATATATATAAGGAATTAAAAAATATGATGATTAATATTAAAATTGGAATTAATTCTGCAATACAAGTTTTTCCAGTAGGAATAACACCACTTACTCTTATCCAACAAAAATTAATATCTTATCAAAATAAACCTATAGCAGCACTTTTTAATCAAAAATTAATAGAATTAAAACAAAGTTTAACAGAAAATGGTTATTTAGAAATTTTAGATCATAAAGATTCTCGTGTTTTAGAAATTTTAAATCATAGCGCAGCCCATTTAATGGCGCAAGCAATTAAAAGAATTTATCCTCATGCGCTTTTAACTATTGGTCCAACTATTAAAGAAGGTTTTTATTATGATATTGATTTTGGAGATACTATAGTTTCAGAAAAAGATTTTATTCAAATTGAAAAAATAATGTATCAAATAACAGAAGAAAAATTAGATATTGAACGTAAAGAAATTGATTATAATGAAGCTCAAAAATTATTTGAAAATAATCATTATAAAAAAATCATTTTAGAAAAAATTAAAGATGATCAAATAAGTATTTATTCTCAAGGCGAATTTTACGATCTTTGTCGAGGCATTCATCTGACTAATACTAATGATATTAAAAACTTTAAACTTTTAAAAATTTCTGGTGCTTATTTTAAAGACGATATGAGACAAAAAAGTTTAACTAGAATTTATGGGATTGCTTTTTTTCAAAAAATAGATTTAAAAAATTATTTAAATTTGTTAAAAGAAAGACAATCAAGAGATCATAAAAATATTAACAAAGAACAAAATTTTTTTATGTTAAACTCAGAAATAATAGGTATGGGTTTACCTTTTTGGTTACCTAAAGGAGCAACAATTCGCCGTATTATCGAAAGATATATTATCGATAAGGAAATTCATCATGATTATCAACATGTTTACACACCTATCTTAGCTAATACTAAATTATATGAAACATCAGGACATTTAGAACTATATAAAGACGATATGTTTCCTATAATGTTTACTAAAGATGAAAAACTAGTATTACGACCAATGAATTGCCCTCATCATATGATGATTTTTAAACAACAATTACGTAGTTACAAAGATTTACCAATTAAAATTGCTGAATTAGGAATGATGCATCGTTATGAAAATTCAGGAGCTGTTGCTGGTTTACAAAGAGCGAGAGAAATGACATTAAATGACGCTCATATTTTTGTTCAAGAAAATCAAATCCAAAAAGAAATTATTAAAATTATTAATTTAATTGTAGAAGTTTATAAAGATTTTAATATTACTGAATATTTTTTTAATTTAAGCACTAGGGATCTTAACAATAAAAAGAAATATTTACGTGATGATGAAATATGGAACAAATCCGAATTAACCTTGAAAAACATTTTAAAAGATTTGAATATATCATTTCAAGAAAAAATAGGAGACGCTGCTTTTTATGGTCCTAAAATAGATGTTCAAGTGTTAAATGCTTTAGGTCACGAACAAACATTATCTACTATACAATTAGATTTTTTATTACCTAAGCGTTTTGATTTAACTTATATCGGAGCAGATAATCTTAAACATCATCCTATTTTGATTCACAGAGCAATCATATCTACTATGGAAAGATTTATTGCTTATTTAATAGAAAAAAATAAAGGAGTTTTCCCTTTATGGCTTGCTCCCATACAAATTGTTTTAATTCCTATTAATAATTCAGCTCATTTAGAATACACACAAAAAATTAAAAATATTTTAACCAAAAATAATTTTCGAGTTAAATTGAATGATACAGAATCTAGTTTAGGTTTTAAAATTAGAAAAGCGCAAAAAGCAAAAATCCCTTATCAAATTGTTATAGGAGAACAAGAAATTAAAAACGATCTTTTAACTATTCGTCGTTATCATAATCAACAACAAGAAAAAATGACTTTATTAAAATTTATTGAAAATATAAAAAAAAATATAGAAACTAAAAAACAACTGTAATTCAACAATGTATTAAATATAATTAAATATATTTATATTATTAACTTGAAATTATTTAATTTTTTTTATATCTAATGAGGTTCCTGATATATTAGATAAAATTTGTTTTTGGATATTTAGAAAATAACTTGGTGTTAAATTGGTTGTTGGTTTGGCTATATTGATTTGAATTTCATTTAAATCAAAACGAAGAATCAAATGAACATGATAATGCAAAACTGTTTGCCCAGCGATTATCCCATTATTATTAACTAAATTCAAACCTGAAGCGTTAAAAGTTTTCAATAAAATTTTACTTAATTTATGTACTACGCTAAATAAATAAGTAAAGACATATTCTGGTACTTCCATAATGTTAGTATATTCTTTTTTAGTAATGACTAAAGTATGACCTTTCGTTGATTGTGTTATATCTAAAAAAGCCATTACAAGATCATCTTCATAAAGGATATAACTAGGAATTTCTTTTTTAATAATTTTCGTAAAAATACTAGACATATTATCACCTTTTTCAATTTATTCAACTCATATTTTTAACTTTATTATAACAAAATTAAATTATAAAAATCACCAACAATTTATCATTAATATAGATATATTTTTTAGTTAATATTCGATAATATGAAAAAAATTCAATAATTATTGAAAAAAAAGGAATATCATAAAAATAATATGCCAATAATTTAAATTATTAGAAAATATATTATATAATGTAAGTATGAATAATGAAATGAAATTAATTTTAGCGATTGTTTCAAGTGAAGATGCTAATAAAGTACAAAATAGTTTAAATAAAGCTAATTTATTCAACACTAGATTATCTACTAAAGGAGGTTTTTTGAGAGAAACAAATGCAACTTTTATTATCGGTTTAAAAACAGATAAAGTAAAACAAGCTTTAGAAATTTTCAAAAAACAATCAAAAACTAAAACACAATTAATTCCGAACAATATTTTAAATGAATTCGATGCTTATTATTCTTTACCATCAGAAATTTCCATTGGTGGTGCAACTGTTTTTGTTTTAGATGTTGAACAATTTTGTAAATTATAAAGATGCAAAATAATAATGATAAATTCAAAAATTTAAAAAAGGAGTGTAAAAATGGCTTTAACTAAAGAAGAAAAACAAAAAATTATTGCTCAAAATACAGACAAAGTAAATAATACAGGAGATATCAAAGTGCAAATAGCTATTTTATTTCAAGAAATTCAAAAATTAAAAAAACATTTGAAGAAACATCCTAATGATTTTCAATTTAAACGTGGCTTGTTAATTAAAAACAGAAAAAGAAATGCATTGATTAGATATGCAGCTAAAAAAAATAAAATTTAAATAAAAAAACAACATCAATAATTAAAAACGTAAATAAAAAAACTATCTTAATGAATTCATTAAG
>NZ_JPSQ01000056.1 GCF_001189415.1 Candidatus Phytoplasma phoenicium | reverse complement strand
AAATTTTTAACCAAAAAAATTTTAACATATTCTAAAGCACCGCTAGCAGCTTTTGCTACTGCTCCTGTTAAAAGGACTTGATTTTTTTTACCTAAAATGACTCCATCAAAATCAGTTGTAGCTAAAGTTCTTAAGATAGAACCGAAATTTTGAGGATCATGTATTTTATCTAAGATTAAAAATTTTTGTAAAGAATATGGCGAAAGATACTCATCCAAATTATAATAATTATATTCTTGCACTTCAGCTACAACGCCTTGATGATGATTTGGGGTTTTTTCATTTAATTGATGTTTATCTAAAAAATGATAAATTAATTTTTTTTTTTGTAATAAATTTAAAAAAGCCATATCTTTAAACTTTTTATCAATATATAAATGATAAATAGGTCTTTTATTCTTGATAGCTTCTTTAATTATATTTTTACCATAAATAATCATTTTTTTAATCCTTTCTCATATGATTGAAAAATTTTTTTAATCTCTAAATTTTTTGAACAAAATTAATCTTTTTTTTAAAAAAATAAACAACAAAAAAAATTATATTAATTAAAAGTAAAACCAAAAATTGCTGATTTTGTAAAGCACTCAAAATTAATTCAGATTTATCCCGTAATTCTAAAAACCAAAAAGTAAATATAAAACTACCAAACATTAAATGAACTAATAACATTTTCCACTTATTAAAAGGTTCACAATTATCAATTAATAAATAAAAAAAAGTTAATGCAGATAAAATATTTAACAAAAGAGAAATAGGTAAATTTTCACAACAAAACAAAAATAAATAATTAAAACTGATTAATAAAGCAAAAGGAAAAGTTCTTTTTAAAACACTTTTTAAAAAATTATTTTTAATTTTTTGATTATTAGCTTCTAAAGATAACCAAAAAGAAGGTACCCCAATAAAAAAAGCATCCATTAAATTAATTTGAAAAGGTTGTAAAGGAAAAGGATGTTTAGTGGATGCAAAACAATTAATAAAAAGATTAATCAAAGCTAAGCCGAAAACTGACATTGTTTTAACCAAAAACAAAACTGAAATCTTTTTTAAATTATTAATGATACGACGTCCTTCGGCTACTACTTGTGGTAAGGCGCTAAATTTAGAATCTAACATAACCAAATTGGCGATTTTTTGTGTTGCTTTGCTCCCTGAAGCCATAGCGATAGATATATCAGCTTCTTTAAAAGCTAAAATATCATTAACTCCGTCCCCTATCATTGCTATTTTCAAATTATTTTGTTTTAAACCTTGCAAAATCATTTTTTTTTGTTCTGGCGTAACACGGCCAAAAACATCATAAGCCATACTTAATTTAGTAATTTCTTGTTTATCATAAATATTAGTTAAATTTATGATTTTTTGAGGATTTTTGATAATCTTTAATTTTTTAGCGATATAAGCGATAGTATTTTGATTATCACCTGAAATAATTTTGATTTTGATATTATTTTGGCGAAAATATTCTAAAGTAGCAAACGCATCTTCTTTCAAATGTTCTTTTAAGTAAATTAAAGAAATAATTTCAAAATTTGTTTGTTCATTAATACAATCTAAAGGTTTCTCTGTTTGTGCTAATAATATTGCTCGATAACCTAATTTCGTTTTAATTTCTACATCTTTTTTAATCTGAATGAATTGTTTTTGTAAAATAAACTCTGGAGCTCCTAAAATAAAAGTTCCCTCTTTTTCGAATTGCACTGCACTGTATTTTCTCAAACTAGAAAAAGATTGGCTATTGATAATTTTAGATGGCTCAAAAATTAAATTTTTTAAAGCAAATTTATCATATAAAGCTTTTTGTGTAGCATTATTATTAGGAAAAGCTCCAACTAATTGAGACATTAATTGAGGAGAAATTAAATTTTTCTTTGAATATTCGGCCACTTCTTCGACTTTCATTGTTCCATCTGTAATAGTTCCTGTTTTGTCTAAACATAAAACATCTATTTGCGCTAACATTTCTATCCCAAAAAGATCCTTCATATAAGCTTTTTGTCTTGATAACTTAATGAAACCTACTGTTAACATCAAAGTTGTTAATAAAAACAAGCCTGAAGGTAAAGAACCTAAAACAAATCCGCATAATCCTAAAATAAATTCATTTGAAGCCAAGGAATTAAAAGAATACTCTTTTAAACTACAAAAAAATAAAGCTAAAGTAGTAGGAATTAAAATATAAATAATAGTTAAAATTAAATAAGAAAGATGTTTAGTCAAAGGAGTTTGAATTTTTTTATATTTTTTAGCTTCAAGAGTTAATTTCGAAATATACATATTTATACCAGTAGCAGTAACTTCTGCTGATCCATGCCCTGATACGACATAACTACCTGAATATAAAAAATCTCCTTTTTTTTTAAAAATTAGTTTAGATTCTCCGGTTAACATAGATTCATTAACCTCCAATAAACCTTCTTTTAAATATGCATCTGCTGTAATTTGGGAACCTGATTCCAAAAATAAAATATCCCCACAAACAATCTTTTTGATAGGAACCTCTATTAAATGACCATTTCGTATCACTTTGGTATTATTCAAAGTTAACAAAGAAATTTTATCTAAAATTTTTTTAGCTTTAATTTCTTGAATAATATTAATTAATAAATTTAAACTATTAATAAATAAAAATATTAAATGTTTATATTGCTTAATTGTAATAATAATAATAGTAACTATTAACAGTAGTAAATTAAAAAAAGTAAAAAGATTATTGAAAATAATATCTTTAATTTTTATATTATTATCAATATTTGGAGTATATTTCTTTTGCTCTTGGACAAAACGTATTTCCGCTTCTTGATTAGTTAATCCTTTGAGGTGAAAAAAAGACATCTTATTTTTTTTTTTATTCTCCACTTCGTTTAAAGAATCATCTTGTAATAATTTTTTTTTTTTACTCATTATTTATAATATGACACCTATTCTATTTACTATTTTTTCATAAAAAAACCAAAAAATATTTACATATTATTATATTATCACTTTTTAATTTAATTAAAAACATATAATTTTCACAATTGAATGCTATTTCAATGATTTATTTAAATAATCTTTTCATTTTGCAAAATTATTCTTAATGTGTCAGATTTTTGAAAATCTTTTTGTTTTTGAGCTTTTTTCCAAGCATAATACGTTTGAATATTTTCAGTTGTTACCTTTTTTAAAACAATTTGAATGTCCAAATGTTTTAATAAATAAATTAGAGTATTTTGTAATTGTGCTAATTCATTCAAAACATCATGTTTTTGATGAATTTTTTTAAGCACTTCCTCGACTAAAGTTAAAATATTAGGTGTATTCAAATTATCTGACATAATCAAGTGTAATTTATCGATATAAGTGTCGATAATTTGTGAATTATTGATCTGATGTAAAACTAATTGAAAATTATTTTTATTTAAATGGTAAATTATTTGTTTATATTTTAATTGAAATGTTTGTAACAATTCATAACTATAATTCATAGGTTGTAAATAATTACAAGACAAAAAAAATAATTTTATCGCGTTAGGTTCAATATTTATCAAAATATCTTTCGTTAAAACAATATTACCTAAAGATTTACTCATTTTTGCGTTTTGATAATAAACATGTCCTACATGCATAAAAAATTGTGTTAAAGGTTTATTTTCTCCTGCCCAAAATTGTGCTTGTTCATTCTCATGATGTGGAAACTTTAAATCAATTCCACCTCCATGTATATCAATTGTATTTAGAAATAGTTTTTTAATCATGACTACACATTCAGTATGCCAACCAGGTCGACCTTTAAACCAAGGACTAATATATTGGATACCTTTAGTTGTTTTTTTCCATAAAACAAAATCTTCAAAATTCTTTTTAGAATAGTCTGTTTTTTTACGAACATTTTGTTTTAATTTAT
>NZ_JPSQ01000055.1 GCF_001189415.1 Candidatus Phytoplasma phoenicium | reverse complement strand
ATTAAGTAGTCGTATCGCTGCTCAACAAATTATTCTTAACAACGCCATGCCACAACAAAATAACCAAAATCAACCAAATAATCCTAGAAGACATTAAAATAATTAACTTTTTTGTATATTAAGTCAAAGACCTTTCATTATATAGGGTCTTTTTTTTATTTCAAAAAGATAAATGTAAATTTATGTTAATACACAGTAACTAAATTTTTGTCAATAATTTTATTTATATCCTTTCAAATAATAACTTTGAAATTAGATTTTTTTTATTGACAAAACATAGAAAATAACGTTTTCAACTTTTTATTATTTTCTTCATAATATGTTGTGTTAGGAGATTTTTTGGCACAATTATCAACCATATGAAAAATTTTTGGAGTATACGGATTTGTTTTTTATTTTCTCTTCTTTCATTATTGAATTGTTTATTCAACAGAAGCAAGGATATTGTAAATAAAATGAGATTTATGAAGTGATCAATTAAATACCAAGGAAAAATATAAGCTTTCGATGAAAATAAGTAAAATTCAGATAAAAGATGATAATATCTAAAAATTAAAAAAAGATTTTAAAAAGTGTTTACATAAAAATTATAACTAGTCAAATAGAATAAGTAAAAAACAAAATGTTTATTAAAAAAAATAAACAGTTGGGTTTTTTATATTGTATTTTTATTTCTTTTTAATGTTTGAGTTTATCTTAACTTTGGTTTATAGTTTTCTTAATTTGAAAATAACTACTGTTCAAATAACTAAAAATTAAAACAACAATAAATAAAAACCCATTTCTTACAAGACATAATTTGAAATAATTCCTTTTGCTACATTTTATTATTGTTGTAAAAATTTTTTGAATTAGTCATTCAAACATTTTTGAATTATTTATATTTTAAAATTTTAAAATATAAATAAAAAAAGAAATTCTTTTGTCATTTAATCTCCCTTTCTTAAAGGGATTGGAGACTTGGTTGAGTGATTATTTTTGGTCTAGAGGCGGAGAGGAGAGATGAATTTGATATTCCTGGAATTGGAATTTCCGGTTTATTAATAATATTATCGCTACCATCATTTATTTTTTTTGTTATTTGGATTTGAGTTTTTGGTGTCTTTTAGTTAATTAATACAATGTGTTCGATAGCAAATAATATTAAAATAAATGATGAAAATAATTTCGTGTTTTTTAGTGAAACGTATTTTTCTTTTTTCCGAAATACAAAACCATTTTATTTTTATTATATATATAATAAAAATAAAATTTCTCAAAAAGAGAGTTTTTGGTTTAAAATTAGTTTAGTTTATTTTTTGGGGAGAAGTAACGCTGAAATATCCAGATAAATAAATATTGTATTCATTAATCATAGTTGTTCCCAAATGAACCTAATATATTTCTCATCGATCAAAAAAAATTCCTTTTTTATATTTATAATCATAAGATGGTTTGTTAGATTATATTTGAGAATTAACACCAAAAATTTTATTTTTGCTGATGCTATAAATTTTTTTATTATTTCGTCTTAATTTTTCTCTAATTTTATAACTATTGTAGTAATTACCTATATTGTGTTCATCTGGTTTAAACTCGCATTGGTCTTTTCATTTTTGAAGTTGTTTTATATAGTTTGTTTGTTCATCTTTTTCTGTTTTGTTGTTATCATATGATTTATCATTTTAATCTGGAAGGGCTGATTTTGTTGTATATTTTATCAAAATAACGATAATAAGAGTTAAAATAAAAATAAAACAAAATTTTTTAATAGAAAATAAATTTTTTTAATTATTATATATAATTTTTTTCTTATTATTTTAAAAAATACATTAAAATACTACCTGCTACATTGACATTTAAGCTTTCTACATCCGTTGTTTCGATTTGTAAATGATAATGAGACATTTGTTCAATCATAGGAGTAATCCCTGTACCTTCATTCCCTACTACCAAAATACGTTGAGGATGATTCTTTAAAAAAGCGATATCCACATCTTTTAAACTTAAATTTTGTTGATGTACACAAGCACTAAAAATATAATAATTTTTTTGACATAAAGATAATAAAAAATTTTTAAGAATACCTCTTTCACAAAATAAATGAAACAAAGCGCCTTGACTAGCACGTAAAGTCTTTTCATGATAAAAATCTACTGATTGATGACTAAAAAAAACATGCTTAAAGCCAAAAGCACAAGCACTTCTTAATAAAACGCCAGCGTTACCTGGATCTTGTATATTATCTAAAACTAAAATTTTTGAACTTATAATAGGTTGATTCCACATACGACAAAGAGCTACTTGAGGATATAAAATTTTTTGTGGATGTAATTCTTTCATTAAAGCTGCTTTCATTAAGAGGCCTTTTTTATAAGGATCAATACTATATAAATTAATAATAATTTGTTTTTTTTCAGCTTCTTGGATCAAATGTTCGCCAAAAATTAAAAATTGTTGGTAAAAATCACGATATTTTTTCATAGTAAGTTTTTTTAATTTTTGAAACGTATGATTATTTTCAGATACAATCATAATGTTTTTTACTTTTTCCTTTGGATAATTCCTCATCAAACAATTCATAAAAGAATCATAAGTAAAAAAATGAATTGGTTTTTATTTAATTAATTAAATTTTACATTATAATATGAATTTTACCATTTAATAAATAAAATAACGTTAAAAAAAGCTATGCTAGAAAAAAGATAGCGTAGGATAATTTGATGTTTATATTTTTTCGAATGACGACATAACTCTAAATAACAAG
>NZ_JPSQ01000054.1 GCF_001189415.1 Candidatus Phytoplasma phoenicium | reverse complement strand
CATAATTATAAAAAATATATAGATATTATTTTTATAATTTGTTATTATTGACATCTACAATTTCAATAGTTCTAGTTTCTCGAAGGACAGTGATTTTTATAATACCATTATAATTAATATTTTTTTGAATTTTATTTTTAATTTCTTGTGCTATCGTAAAAGTTTTAGCATCATCAACTTCTTCAGATTTAACAATAACTCTTATTTCACGACCTGAACGAATAGCATAAGATTTGTCTACTCCGTCAATTTCATTCGCTATTTTTTCTAATTGAGTAATTCTTTGAATATAATTTTCAATAGATTCTTTGCGTGCTCCAGGACGCGAAGAACTGATTTGATCTGCAATAGCAACTAAAATAGCAATTAAAGTTTGAGGTTCTTGTTCTTCGTGATGTGAAGCTATCGCATCAATGACTTCTTTAGGTTCTTGATATTTAATAGCTAATTCTACACCAATTTTAACATGACTGCCTTCAACACTATAATCTAAAGATTTACCAATATCATGTAATAAACCTGCTCTACGTGTTAAAATTTCATTTTCTCCTAATTCCGAAGCTAATTTACCAGCTAAAAACGCTACCTCTATAGAATGATTCAAAGCATTTTGCCCATAACTAGCACGAAAATGTAGTTTTCCCAAAAGTTTAACCAAGTATTCATCCATTGGACCCACTTTAGTTTCGAATATAACATCTTCACCTATTTCTTGAATAAAATTATCTATATCGCCAACAATACGTTGAAAATTTTTTTCAATACTAGCAGGAGTAATACGTCCATCAAGAATTAAATATTCTAAAGTTCTCTTAGCGATTTCCCTTCGAATAGGATCAAAAGAACTTAAAAGAACAGTATTAGGCGCGTCATCAATGATTAAATCAACGCCTGTTGTCATTTCAAAAGTTTTGATATTTCGTCCTTCTTTACCTATTATTTTCCCTTTTAAATCATCATTTTCAAGGCAAACAACACTAATGTTGTAGTTGGAAATAACTTCACGTGATAATGTTTGCATAGTATTAATAAGTAAAACTTTCGCTTTTTTTTTTACTTTAAATTTAAATTCTTCTTCTTTTATTTTTGCATAATTAATTATTTCTCGTGAAATATTTTTTTTCATTTCACTCATCACAATTTCTTTAGCTTGTTGTTGAGTTAAACATGATATTTCTTCTAATTGGGCTTGTTTTTTTTCTAATATTTCTTGAATTTTGTGTTGGAGTTGTTCCACAGTTCGTTTTTGTTTGTTAATTTTTTGTTCTTTAACATCTAAAAATTCTTCTTTCTCATTTAAATATTTGGTACGATATATTAATAATTCTTCTTGATGGATGATTTTTTCTTCTAAATTAACAATGATTTTTCTTCTTTGATTTAAATCATTTTCTACTTCTTGTTTTAAAAGATATATTTTGTTTTTTGTTTCAGATATAATTTGATTGCTAATTAATTGCGATTTAAGAATTTGTTCTTGATTCCTTTGATCTGTTTTTTTTATCATATTCCTAATTTTATTTTTTTGAAAAA
>NZ_JPSQ01000053.1 GCF_001189415.1 Candidatus Phytoplasma phoenicium | reverse complement strand
AATTTATATAATAAAAAAACCATATTATTTTTTTATTATATAATATATTGTTGGTTGTAATATAATGTTTTGTATAAGAATCATTATATTTTGTTAATTTTTAATTACTTTTGATGTATTTGTAATTTGTCTTATATTTTTTTGTGCTTTAAATTATATGTTGATTTTTTTTGTTTTATGTTAAAATTAATTATCTTAAAATTAATAAAAAAGTTTACTATAGTGTAAAAATTCCATATTTTTGGATTCAAAAAAAATTACTATTCTAGAGATTTTGAAGATTAACTAAATAATTATAAATAATGTTATCAAAAATAGGAATAAAAATAAAATTATGATGCATTCTAAATATGATTTTAAATTAATAGAAAAAAATAGATATCAAAAATGGCTTCAAAAAAATTATTTTCAGACGGAAAACAATTCTCAAAAAGAAGCTTTTACAATTGTAATTCCTCCACCGAATATTACAGGTAAATTACATTTAGGACATGCTTGGAATAATACTTTACAAGATATTATTATTCGTCGTAAAAAGATGATGGGTTTTGATGTACTCTTTTTGCCAGGAATGGATCATGCTGGAATAGCAACTCAAAGTAAAATTAAAAACCAACTCACAAAAGAAGGATATATTGATTCTAAAAAAATAACAAAAGAAATTTTTTTAAATCATGCTTGGGAATGGAAAGAAAAATACGCTAAAAATATTAGATCACAATGGGCTTCTTTAGGGTTAGCTTTAGATTATAATTATGAAAAATTTACTTTAGAACCAGATTTAAATCAAGTAATAGAAAAAGTTTTTATTCAATTGTTTGAAGAACAATTGATTTATCGTGATTATAAAATTATTCATTGGGACCCTGTTTTACAAACTACTTTATCTAATACAGAAGTTAAATATGAATTGGTTCAAGGTCAAATGTTTTATTTGAAATATTTGTTAGTTCAGGAACAAGATGTGAAGGATAATGATTTTGTTGTAGTTGCTACTACAAGACCTGAAACTATTTTTGTAGATCAAGCATTAATGGTACATCCACAAGATAAAAGATATCAACATTTGATAGGTAAAAAAGTTTTAATTCCTGACACAGATATTGTTATTTCTATTATTGGTGATGTTTCAGTCGATCAACAATTTGGAACAGGAATTTTGAAAGTTACTCCAGCGCATGATGAAAATGATTTTAAAGTTGGCAAAAAACATAATTTAAAAGCTGTTTCTTGTATTAATCCAGATGGTACAATGAATGAGTTAGCAAAAGAATATAAAAACTTAAATCTTTTAATTTGTCGTAAAAAAATTATTTTCACTTTACAGCAAAAGAATTTATTACTTAAAATTGAAAAACATTTACATAATGTTGGTTTTTCCATTATTTCGGGAGCTAGAGTTGAACCTAGATTATCTTTACAATGGTTTTTTAAAACCAAAGCACTTGCATCTTTTATTTTAAAACAACATAAACTTCGTTTTTTTCCTAAACGATTTTTAAAAATTTTTAACAATTGGTTGCAAAATGTTGAAGACTGGTGTATTTCTCGTCAAATATGGTGGGGTCATTCTATTCCTGCTTGGTATAAAGGTGATGAAATCAAAGTTCAAAGTACATGTCCAGGACCAGGTTTTCATCAAGATTCAGATGTTTTAGATACTTGGTTTTCCTCTTCCTTGTGGCCTTTAAGTACTTTAGGTTGGCCTAATATTAATACTACTTTTTTTCAAAAACGTTTTCCTATTAATGTATTAGTTACTGGTTATGATATTTTAACTTTTTGGGTATCAAAAATGGTTTTACAAAGTACTCATTTAACACAACAAATACCTTTTCATGATGTGTTATTGCATGGATTAGTCACAGATACACAAGGACAAAAAATGTCGAAATCTAAGGGCAATGGCATAGATCCTCAAGAAGTGATTGAACAATATGGTGCTGATTCTTTAAGGTGGTTTTTGACTACTAATGTTGCTTCAGGCGCTAATTTGTCTTTTCATCAACATAAGATTATTGAAAGTTATAATTTTATCAATAAATTATGGAATATTAGTCGCTTAATTATTTTAAATGTAAAAACAAAAGAAACGAATTTTCAATTAGAATTTTTAAGTTTACCCGAAAAGTCTTTATTAACTCAATTTTTTCAATTAATGGAACAAATCAATCCGTTGTATGAAAATTACGAATTTAATATTATAGGAAAAGTTCTTTATAATTTCGTTTGGGAAGATTTTGCAAATTGGTTTTTAGAATTTGTGAAAAGTTTTTTGAAAAAAGATGACCCAGAATTTTTAAATTTACATAAATTTGTACTATATATGTTTCAAAATATCTTAAAGTTATTACATCCTTTTATTCCTTTTGTGACTGATGCTATTTATGAAACATTAGTGCCGAATCAGTCTATTTTACATACTGAATGGCCTGTTGTTAGTTATTATGATGTACAATCTTTAACTACTTGGACCAATGTTAAGAATTTAATCATTCAAATGCGTCGTTTTCGACAAAATTATCTTATGAATTCACAACAATTATTACCTTTATACATAGAAGCTTCAGAAGATAAAAAATTATCTATAATGAATCTTCAAGAATTGTTAAAAAATTTTTTGAAAGCTTCCGAATTATATTTTAAAAAAACAGTTTCTAATATGCAATATGTTTTGTTATTTGCAGAAAATCATATATCACTTTTTTTAGATAAAAAAATTTTCGACAATATTGATTATCATAAAAGACAACAAAATTTTACGCAACAAAAAACAAAACTTTTGTTCGAAATTAAAAGAAGTAAGAAAATTTTAAGTAATAAATTATTTTTACAAAAAGCAAGTGCTTCCAAGATTCGAGAAGAACAAGATAAATATCAAAAATATTGTCATCAATATGACAAATTAATGAAAGGTTAATAATAACCAATAATATTATTATTTTTGTTTTGGTTATAAATATAAATGTTTGGCAATTATGTTTATGAAAAATCATTTTTGTTATTATAGAATTATAACTGTCAACAAACCTAAAGCGAATTTAATTATAGTTCATGGTATGGGTGAAAGCTCTGATGATTATTTACATTTAGTGATTTTTTTTAATAAGTTGGATTATAATGTTTTGTTATATGATGTCAAAGGACATGGCAAAAGTAGTGGCGCTAGAGGTGATATTACTAATTTTAATATTTGGATCGATGAATTAAAAAATATTGTTGATTTAATAAAAAGCAAAAATTCTTTAAAAATTTTTTTAATTGGTCATAGTATGGG
>NZ_JPSQ01000052.1 GCF_001189415.1 Candidatus Phytoplasma phoenicium | reverse complement strand
AAAATGGAAATATGGCAAAGGCAGCAGCCAAAAGTAATAGCCTCAATGCACATCCTCAAAGCAACAGAGCAGCAGGTGTTGTGTCTTTTCATGGACGAGCAGCTGATGCTCCAGCTGGGCGTGGAGCCTGACCAGGTGCACCAGGAGCAGCAGGCCTAGGTGTATCCTCCTGATATGCACAAAGAGAAATAGAAACGTAAACTAAAAGAACATGGAAGAGATGAATCATATACGCAAATAAAAACCTAGACGTGCAAACAGCTGAATACAAAAATCAAAAGCATATATTAGAAATTTTTTGGGAGAAAATACTCCGCCAGTGAATATAGAGATAATACTATGATGGTAAATATAATCATGAACTAAGGCAACAAATTCAAACCAAAATCATTTGCCAGTCCAGCTCCTCAATGTCATTAACAAAGAAAGCACAATGATTGCACAACCAAATCATGCCAAGTTTGAACATTTACCCAACTTCTTCATGAAAAAAATAAGAACCAGGAAGAAAACGGCAAACCAAGTTTCACTCTAAGTGCTTAAAGCGTGCACCCAGATGACTAGCACAAATTTCTAATGCTTGCAGATTTGATAACCTCAATGCAAATGCATTTGAATCTAAAAATTAACTAACCAACCTTGCTCGCTATTTCCATAAAAAGAAAAAAACATACAAGTCCTGACTGTATCCTAAGAAAAAAAGGCATATAGAACAGAGTCTTTGACATTGGGTATATTTGAACCTTATTAAGGAATTCATCGTGGTATCGGGTATTTAGCTCCTACATTCATGAAGTTTTGTACATATACAGACTCATCCACTGAAATATAATGTACAATGTTTCAATTCTAGACACCAAATTATGAAAAGATATAAGTATTGAACAAACAGAAATCATCGGATTTAAAGAAAGTGAACCTCACACTGAACCATAGACTAAAAGGCATAGAGGCAGAACCTAAAAGCAAATAAGAGATATAAAATAAATGGCTGACGAAAATTAGAACATACCCGACGCCTGAAACGCTGTGGGGGTTCACGGTTCCTCCTGTTTTCCCGCGATCGAACCCTCACAACGTGAGAGTGGATGGCGCAAGAAACACAGTATTGCATCTTTGCATACAGCTTAGGAAGAGTGTAAGCTTCAAATAGCATTCCCAGTAAAACATTATCAGCACGATAATTGGTATTAAGATGCAAAAATTAAAACAAAAAATTAAATTGTTACAAAAAATCATTGAAAAGATGAAAAAAATTGATAAAAAGATTGTTTTTCATTTAGTCAACCAATTTAATCAAACTCTTAATTTAACCACCATTTTAAAAACAATTCAAATTAAAAGAAGTACTTATTATTATTGGTTAAAAGTTAAAAATAAACTAAAAGAAAAAGAAGAAAAATACCTTTTACAACAAAAAAGAATTAAAGCTTTATGTTCTCAATCTCAATATTTTTATGGTCATCGGAAAATCACTGATTTATACCAAAAAACTTTTAATGAATTTATTACTAAGAAAAAAGTTTATACTATTATGAAAAAAAATGACATTAGTTGTCGCTTAAGAATCAAAAAAAATTTTACTTATCATCATTTAAAAAATAATCTTCAAATAATTCCTAATTTAATCAATCAAAATTTTATGGCCACCAAACCTCTTCAAAAACTTTTTACTGATATCACTTATTTTAAAACTAATCAAGATTTTCTCTATTTTTCTTGTATTATCGATTCTTTTAACAACCAAATCATCGCTTCTCACACTTCAAACCAACAAAATAAAGATTTAGTTTTAAACACTATTAAAAAACTTCCAAAAATGACTAATCCATGTATCATCCACTTTGATCAAGGCACAAGTTTATCAATCACCAAAAATTCAACAAATTTTAACGAAAAAAGGTTTTTTAAACAGCATGTCAAGAAAAGCTAATCCACGAGACAATGCCATCATTGAAAACTTTTTCGGCCAAATGAAAACAATCTTACAACATCAACATCCTTTTTTATTTAAAAAATCTCCTGATAAAATAAAAAAAATAATCAATCATTTTCCTCGATTTTGGAATAATCAATGGATTTTAAGTAAATTAAACTATTCAACACCATCTCAATATATTCAAAATCTGAGATAAATTTTTAGTTAAATTAACATCAAAAAATATAACCTTTAAAAAAGTTACTTTAGTACGTCTTTTTTAAAGAAAAACGGTAAATTTATATCAAAGATCATTTTATTTTCATTTTGTAGACACTTTTTTCATTTTTTTTACCTAAATAAATAGTGTAAGGATAAAATATTTAAAAAAATATCTTTCGAACTTAATGAATTATGAAAAAAGTTTAGACAATTTTTAATCTAATTAAATAATTTGTTGGTTTGAAAAGAGAGGAAATTATCCAGTATTTTTTAGTCTTAAAGAATGATTTTAAAAATTAAATTTGTCTAAAAAACGGAACAGCTCAAATAATGTTAGTGAAACAAAAATTTTCTTTTGGATACAATACTTTATGAATTGAAAATTATTCATCTTTTTTAGATAAATTTGGTTTATAAAAACATCTTTTTTCTAAGGCATTTAAAGGAATGGTAAAATTTCCTTTAGATGTTTGTAGTAATTTATCTCCTAAAGCAGTTAATTTAGCATCTATATCATCTAAATACCATAATATTAAAGCTTCGCCAATTTGAGGTTTTTTAGCTGAACCATATTCTAACAATCCATGATGTGAAATAATTAAATGTTTTAATAATAAAACTTCTTCAGTATCTTGATAACCTAATGATAAGGCTTCTTGATGTATTTGATTGGCTCCTAAAACTAAATGTCCTAATAAAATACCTTTTTGAGTATAATTTTTTTCTTCAAAATTAAACTCTTCGATTTTAGACATATCATGCAAAATAATACCTGCGTATAATAAATCTTTATTTAAATAAGGATAAGTAGTTAAAAAATTAACACTTATTTTCAACATATTTGATACGTGATAACCTAAACCACCATAATAATCATGGTGCATTTTAAAAGCAGCAGGAGAAATCAAAAAGGAATATTGATAACGTAAATATAAATTAGAAGTAATTTGGTAAATAATTTTATTTTTAATTTGTGCTAAAAAAGACTGAATTAAGTCATCTATTATTTGAAAAGAAATTGGTGCACAAGAAAAAAAACATTGATAATATTTATAAATATCTTCTAAATTCGCTACTTTTTCAATTAACTTAATATTTTGACACAATAATATATTTTTTGTTTTTTTTTCAGTTAAGACTACTTGAACAACATAAATTTTTTCTTTATTTAAATATTTGGAATTCCAAGGTACTTCTAATTTTATATTAACACTAAAATTTGCAGGTAACAAAAGATCAATATTATCAAAATTTTCACCTTTATTATGATTGATTAATTTCCCTATTAAACAAAAATTTTCTCCTATTTTTTTTTCTTTTAAAATTTGAGTTTGATTTTTATACATTTTCTCTCTCTTTTTATTTAAAAATATTAGTTTTTAAAAAACAATGATCATACAAAACAAAATTAAGTTTAAAATTGATACATATTATTAAAAAACTCTTTTTTGAAAATATTGATGAGCAATGTGTTGCATAATTTTTTTTCTTTTTTTATCAAAAGGAAAATGTTTAATTAAAGTTTGATCTAAAATAAAAGAAAGACCTAAAAATATTTTTTCTTCAAGATGAGTAATCTCATGTTCTAAGACAAATAAAATCCCTTTTGCAAAACCATTTAAAAAAGTTAGTGCTTTAGTTTGTTGGAACGAGATAAAAACTCGCTTCCAATATTTTTGATTTAAAATTTTAAGGATTTCTTGTAAAATTTTGTCAGCTTTTAGTTTCTTTAATAAACTAATATGCAATATTAAAGCTTGATATGTTCGAGTCTCTATGTTGAAATTTAATTTTGCTTGTAAATAAAACAATTTCATGATTCTTAAAGCATCTTCTTTTAATTTTTGATTAGGATTCTTAATTGCTTTAATGCGATGATGCATTAAATCATTTAATCCATCAACATAATCGATAATATTTTTTTTTTCATCCATTAAAAGAGCGTTAATGGTAAAATCGCGCCTTAATATATCATCCTTAATATCATTAGTAAATTCTATAGAAGAAGGGTGTCTATGATCTAAATAAGAACCTTCTTTTCTATAAGTGGCAATATCAAAACTTTCTTCTTCAAATAAAATACGATATGAACCATAAATATTTCTTTCGGAACATAAAGAAAAAAATTGTTGAATATGTTGAAAGTTTGCGTTAGTAGTAATATCAATATCTTGAAAAGGAAGACGTAAACAAAAATCACGTACAGCGCCGCCAACGATAAAAGCTTCGAAACCTTGATTTTTTAAAATTGTTAATATTTGTTGTGCTCTTTTTAATTTATTTAGTTGTTGATTATGATTATATAGCATAATATAACCTCTTGTAATGAATACATTATTGTGAATGCAAAAAAATACCTACTCCAACAACATTATTCCCTACGTGAGCGCCTATAGCAGGAGTAGAAGGTATTGCTAAAATATTAAATAATTGGAATTTTTGTTCTAGTAGTTTTCTTAATTTTTCTTTTAAATCAGGGTTACCAGTAAATAAAATATGAAGAGTAAATGGTCGTCCTTTCGTATAAGTTTGTATTTTAGTGATCAAGGAATTTAAAATTTTGTCCACAGTTAAGTATTTATTAATTAAAACAATTTGTCCATTTTGATTAACTTGTAAAATGGTTTTGACTCCAAAAAATCTTCCTAATAAACTTTGGAATTTATTTAAACGACCATTATTTATTAACTGAGTGAGCGAATTAACTACGAAAAAAATAGTATTATTTTTTTTCAAAACATCTAAATGTTTAATGACATTTTCTACTGAAAAACCTTCCGATAATAAACGTTGCGCTTCTAAAGCGAAAAAACCTTCGGAAAAACAAACTGTATTTGTATCATAAGGAATAATTTTAATTTTTTTTTTCACTATTTTACTTGCTTGTACAATTGCATTAAAACTACCACTTAATTGTTGTGAAATTGTAGTAATAAAAACTTCTTTATAACCTTGATTTGCTAATTGCTTAAAATAATGTATTAATTCTCCTACTGATGGTTGTGAAGTTTTTGGAATTAATTTAGGATTTTGATTTAACAAATTATAAAATTCATGTGCTTTTAAAGTTTCGCCATCGATATATTCCTTATCGTTTATATGAATTTTAATTCTAATTAAATCAATATCTATTGATTCAGGATAATAATCTAAACAACTAGTTGATGTGGCAATTACTTTTATATTCATCTATATTTGTTCTTTTCTGTAATTTTTTTATTTATACTAAAATCATTATAAATTATATTGTTTTATAACAACATTATAACAAAAATAGTTTATTAAGTTATCGAAAGTAGAGTTTTTATATTATCGTCAATTTTTTTGTTGAATATATTATTGCCGAAAGTAATAATTACATTTAATTTTAGAAATGAGAAAATAATAAAAATAATAATGATTTATAAAGTGATATAAGAATTTATTTTATTTTTTTATTAATCTTCAATTTTTATTTCGTTTCAGCTATATAA
>NZ_JPSQ01000051.1 GCF_001189415.1 Candidatus Phytoplasma phoenicium | reverse complement strand
GCTTTTACGTGTATAATTATTCAGCACATAATCATCATTAGTAATATAATAATTTTGTAAAATCCCTTGTGCAATTCTTTCATATTTCTCTACTAACACTTCTTGTTGTGAAAAATTATATAAAGGGATTAAAATATGCCCTTCATTATGAGGATTATTATAATAATCACTATCAATAACACCCACATGATTAGCTAACATCAATTTCTTTTTTAAAGATAAAGAAGAACGAGCATAAATAAACAAAATTTTATTAGAAGAAAAACAAGCTTTAATACCTGTAGGTATCAAAATTATTTGTTGTGGTTCTATTTTAGTAGTTTGTGCTACTTCAAAATCATAACCTGCACTAAATAAAGTTTTTCTTCGAGGTAAATTAATATTTTGATTTTGATAACTTGTTACAATTTTAAAAACAAACTGTTTATCCTTATTCATCATTAGTTTCTCCTGTTGATATTTTTTTTATAGTTTTTTTATAATTATTACGAGGATGATGGGCTAAAAATTGATTTTTTAAAAAAATATTAGATACATAAGTATAAATTTGAGTGGTTTTTAAATTTTTATGTCCTAATAATTCCTGAACTACCCTTAAATCTGCTCCTTTGTTTAATAAAATAGTAGCAAAAGCATGACGAATCATATGAGGAGAAATTTTCATTTTTTTTTTAATTTGAACACATAATTGGTTCAAAATAAATCTAATCCCTTTAGTGGTTAAAGGTGTTTGTTTATAATTTAAAAATAAATAATCATTGCTATTAGTTAAAGAAGATGAATTAGTAACACGTCGAATATTATAAATATAATGTTTTAACATTTTTAACAAACTCAAATGTAAAGGCAAATATCTATTTTTTTTACCTTTACCAGAAATTAAAATTTGAGCGTTAGAAAAATAAATATCTTTTATTTTCACATTAACTAATTCGCCAACACGTAATCCACAACTATATAACAAATCTAATATTAAATAATTACGATAACTTAACGGATCAGAAATATCAATAACTTGAAATAATAATTGTATGTTTTGTTCCGAAATAGTTTGTGGTAACTTTTTTGGTACTTTTTTTAATTTAATTAATTTAAAAATATTATGCTTAAAAAAATGTCTTTCAATTAAAAAATTATAAAAAGTTCGTAAAGATGAAACTT
>NZ_JPSQ01000050.1 GCF_001189415.1 Candidatus Phytoplasma phoenicium | reverse complement strand
AAAAAAGAAAAAGGAAAAATACAAAGTTTTTATTTTGGAAACCATAACCTAGCGTTAATTTCTTTCAAATCAAGTGAAAATTATAATTGTATAAATATGAGAAATATGGACAATTTAAGATTAGGCGAAGAAACAAATTTTTTAATCAATACTCAAAATCAAAATTATTTTCCACAAGTTTTTAAAGGTAATATAGGATACATAAAAGAAAAACAAGATGAATTTTGGGTAGATTCTGTTTTTAAATTACCAACAGATATGAAAAGATCAAATTTCCAAAAACAAACAGAAAAACTTAATTTTTTATGTTTCGATGCTAACCAAAATTTTATTGGTTTTAGTAATATATTAGATAAATTAGATAAAAATATACCATCCAATTTTATTCCATTTGCAAATACAAAAGAAATAGAAATAAATAAACTTTTTATTGAAAGTATTATAAAAAATAACTTTAATATTATTTTTTCTATCTTCTTTTTAACTATTAGTTTTTTTATTATTGTTTTGATTATACCTACCAAAAAAATTTTAAATATTAATAAAAAATAAATTTATTCAAGATTGTCGTTAGATCAAATTTTGTCCTTATATTATTGAATGTTTTAATTTAACATATTAATGAAAACATGAAAAAATAATCATCATCTGTAATAATATCTTCATTATTATTCACAAAAAATGTATATTTACTTTCTTGAGAAATTTATTAATATTAACTACTTTCAAAACGCCTATTATCAAATAAGTTTATATTTTATTTAATTTAAAAGACAAAAAATCAATAGTTCCTTGTATTAAAGAAGTCGAAGATGTTCCTAAATTACCATTTAAAACTTTTGGTATAAACATTTCGGAATCTACTAAAAAAATATCTTCATATTCTGGTATTTTATTTTCTATCAAACCTATAACAAATTGATTCAAACCTAAATAAGCTAATGTTTTAACCAAATTATTATCAAATTTTGATAATAATGTTTTAGGAGAACGAAAAAAATCTACAAATTGGAAATTAGATTTACTAAAAGTTTTTTTATTTTTAATAATATCTCCTATATCACCATTATAAGAAAAAATACTAATAATACAAGAAATAATAATAAAAAATAAAATAATTATTTTATTTTCAAATATTTTTAAAAAATGATTCAAAAAAATATTTCTATTTTTTATAAAACTTACTCCTTGGTTCAATTAATTAATTAAAATCAAAAAAAATGCAAATTCAATAAAAGAAATTTCTTTTATTTATTTAGTTTTGAAATAAATCTTTTATTTCAATAAAATAATAAAATTTATAT
>NZ_JPSQ01000005.1 GCF_001189415.1 Candidatus Phytoplasma phoenicium | reverse complement strand
AAAAAAGAAAATTAAATTTTCAAAGTTCTAAAATTTCTCATATTTCTTTAACACAAAATTATCATCCTTATCGTTTAGATTATGTAACGCCACGTTTTTTAAGGAATTTATTATTTTTAAGTCTTCTTTTTTTACAAAAAAAATTTCAATTTTATCGTACACCCGTATTATGTTTATATAGTGTTAAAGATCAAATTGTTTCGTATCAACATGGGATTTTTTTAAGAGATCATGTTTTTTCTTCAGTTAAAAATTTAAAATTATATCAAGAAACTTATCACAATTTATTTCATGATATAGAAAAAGAAAGGGTTTTACAAGATATTTATCAATGGTTAGAACAACAAAAGTAAATTTTAATGAAAAAAAATTTTTAGTTTAAATCGCAGATAATTTAAACAATGATTTTTATTATTGATAATTTGAATTAAATACATTACTTCAAATATTACTTTATTTTATTATTGTTCTTCTTATTAGAGTTTTGTAATTTTTATTTTAGGTTAAAAAGGCATAATAATTATGGATAAGAAAGAGATTTTAAAAATTAGTCAATGGACTAAGGAAGAAGTTTTTCAACATTTTCAAACCAGTTTTAGAGGTTTAACCTTGGAGGAAGTTCAAAAAAGACAATTATCTAAAGGGTCAAATATTATTCATCAAGCAAAAAATTTTGATATTAAGAAACAAATATTAAAACATTTTTTTTCTATTTTTGCTATTTTATTATGGGTATCAAGTTGTTTAGCTTTTATAATCACAGAAAATGTCGTAGGAACAGCTATTATGTGTGTGGTGATTGTTAATGGTATCTTTTCTTTTTATCAAGAGTTGAAAGCTGACAAAATTTTATCATCTTTACATAATATGATTCCTAAAAAAATTCAAGTTTATCGTAATAATTTAGCAGAAGTTATTGATGTTGTTGATTTAACTATTGGGGATTTGGTTGTTTTAGATATAGGAACTACTATTCCTGCAGATGCACGATTAATAGAAGCTAATAATTTTTTTGTTGATAATTCTATGTTATCAGGCGAAACTATACCATTAAATAGAAATGCATTACCTAATATTGCTCAAAATCAAGTCCTTTCTGAAATACCGAATGTAGTTTACGCAGGAACAACAGTTGCTCAAGGTAGTGCTAAGGCAGTTATTTATGCCATTGGAAATGATACGCAAATAGGAGAAGTTTCTAATTTAGTTAAAACAGTAGATAAAGGCGCCAACACTTTAGAAAAAGAAATCCAAAGAGTCATTAAAAAAATTACAATAATTGCTTCTGCATTAGGATTTTTAGTTTTTATTATTTCTTTGTGGAAATATGGAAAAAGCGGACTATCTGGATTTAAAGTTTTACAAATTTCGATTATGGCCTCGTTAGGGATTTTAGTCGCTAATATTCCGGAAGGTTTATTGCCTACGATGAATTTAAGTTTATCTATTGGTTCACAAAGAATGGCTAAACAAAAAGCTTTGATTAAAAAGTTATTATCGGTAGAAACTTTAAATTCAGCCACAGTTATTTGTACTGATAAAACAGGTACTTTAACAAAAAATCAATTAACTTGTCGTAAAATCTTATTACCAGATGGAATCGTGAATATTAATGGTAATGGTTTGGAAAAAATCGGTCAATTTCAAATGTTGAATAATAAATCTTTTGATCCAATGATTCAAAGATTTTTAATTGCTACCATTTTATGTTCTGAAACAAATTTAATTGATGATCCTAACAATTCTGAAAATTTTCAAGTTGTAGGTAACCCTTTAGAAGGATCTTTATTAATAGCTGCTTTTAAATATGGTTTAAATTTTGCTGCAATTCGTAAACATTTTAATATTTTAAAAATTAATCCTTTTTCTTCAGAAACTAAAAAAATGTCAGTTTTAGTTGAAAATTTAAAACACAAAAATTACGATTTACACCAAAAATATATTTTTGTCAAAGGAGCTCCTAGTGTATTATTACAAGATTGTCGTTTTCAATACAAGGACCAAAAAGTAAATAATTTTTCTGAAAGAGATAAAAATTTTTTTATAAATCAAAATGAAGAGTTATCAAGCCAAGGGTTTCGTATTTTAGCTGTGGCTTATAAACCTATAGAAAACAATGATTTACAAGAGAATGATATGATTTTTTTAGGTTTTGCTGTTCATTATGATCCACCTAAAATAGATGTGTATGATGCGGTTCAAGATTTATATAAAGCTGGTTTGAAAATTACTATGATTACAGGTGATTATGGTGCAACTGCTGTAGCGATTGGTAAACAAGTAGGCATTATTAAAAATGATGAATATTTAAATATTAATGGTATTGAAGTTGGTGATATGTCTGCTTTGAAATTACAAAAGATTTTAAGAAATTCTAAACCTATTGTGTTTTCTCGCACTACTCCAAAACATAAATTAAAAATTATAGAAGCTTATCGTGCTAATGGCGAAATCGTTGGAGTTATTGGAGATGGTGTAAATGATATTTTAGCTTTAAAATCGGCTCATATTGGTATTGTTATGGGTAAATCAGGAAAAGATGTTGCGCGCAATGTAGCTGATATGATTTTATTAAATGATGATTTTAAAACTATTCCTAAAGCAGTGTTAGAAGCTAGAGGTATTTATACTAATATCAAAAAATTTATGAGTTATGTTTTAATTTCGAATATGCCTCAAATTTTCCCTGTCATTTTTATGATTTTTTTTAATGTCCCTCTTTATTTAACCATTATGCAAATTTTAGCTATAGATTTAATTACAGATTTAATACCTGCTATAGCTCTGGGAGCTGAGGAACCAGATAAAAATTTATTAGTTCCTATAAATAAAAAAGAACATCTATTAGATAAGCCTTTGTTAAAAAGAAGTTATGGTTTTTTAGGAATTATTGAAGGTTTTTTATCTTTATTATTTTTCTTAATGTTTGGCGGATACAAAATTTTAAATTTACATGAAACAAATTTAGTAACAATATCTACTATGGAAGAATTTCAAAGAGCTTCAACTATGGCTTTTGGAGCTGTTATTTTTTCGCAAATTGGTAATGTTTTTGCTTGTCGTTCGCATAAACTATATTTTTGGCAAACAGCGAAGAAAAAAAATACACTTTTATATATAGGTATTTTAGTGGAATTAATTTTATTTATTTTAATTTCTCGTTCTTTCACTGGATTAAATAAATTTTTCGGTACTATGCCAATTCAATGGTATCATTATTTATGTTTATGTTCATGTGTTTTTATAATGTTATTTTTTGATACTATATATAAATTTATGAGCAATAAAAAAACTAATACAATAATAAATACAAAAATTTAGTTCACTTATATGAAGCAATAAATTTATAAAAAACAAAAAAACATATTTGTGATAATGTTTTTGTGTTTTTTGCAACAAGGAAACTTTAAAAAGATAATATATTTTTTTACAAATATTATTTTTTATTAGTTTTTTTTGAATGAAAAAATTAAGTTTATAAAATCTTAATGATATTTTACCCTTATTATTTTGTCAAAAAAATCCAATATAAAGAGGCATCGATAAATCATGAAAATGATTATAGGTTTAGGTAATCCAGGTTTTATATTCGAAAACACACCACACAATGTTGGTTTTATGATGATTGATTATTTTTTACAATCATTTCATGATCAAATATTGAGTTCCAATAAAGAATTTAATAGTTTTGTTTATACGTTAGAAATAGATAACACCAAAGTGTTATTAGTGAAACCTCAAACTTATATGAATTTATCTGGTTTTGCTATAAAAAAATTAATGAATCAATATGAGATTAGAATATCAAAGATTTTAGTCATTGTGGATGATATCTATTTGAAAGCGGGTTCTTTTAAGTTAAAACAAAACAGTGGACACGGTGGTCATAATGGTTTAAAAAACATTATAAGCGTATTAAATACAAAAGATATTAAAAGATTAAAAATAGGGGTAGGTTATAATTTGAGTATTTCATTAGAAAAATATGTTTTAACTCCTTTAGAAGAACTTACTAAGAGAAATATTTTAACTAATTTTCCTTTTTGTGTTAAAATACTAATGAATTTCATTAAAGGTATATCATTTGATAATTTAAAAAAATAGCACTATATAAATAGTATTTTTTAGTAGTTTTATTGTTTAATTTAAAAAATTAAAAAAAATTTATAAAAAAGATTGAAATTATTTTTTGAAAATGCTATAATTGAATGTTATTAATTTTTTGTATTTTTGATAATTTTTGAAAATTCATTTGGATTCAAGTCAATTTAAATAAATTTCGAAAAAAACTATTTCTTTGAAAACTGAAGATGATATTTTATTATTTTTATATTTTTTCA
>NZ_JPSQ01000049.1 GCF_001189415.1 Candidatus Phytoplasma phoenicium | reverse complement strand
TTAGAAAATAAAAATTTTTTTGTTAAAAACCATGAAAAAACAATAGATAATATTAAAACTAAAGATTAAAAATTATTTTTAAAAGGTTTATAAGTATCATTGACTAAAGGTGTTCATAATAAAACATCTTTTTTTTATAATTAAACTTTTTTTAAAAATATAAATTTTATGATATTATGTATTAATGTCCAAATATAGAAAAAAAGGAATCAAAAAAACATGAAAATTACGACAGAAACAATTAAAATCTTAAGAAATCAAACACAAGCAGGTATTTTGAGTTGTAAAAAAGCTTTAGAAAAAACATCAGGCAATATTGAAGAAGCAGTTCTTTTGTTGAAAAAAGAAGGAATTATTAAAGCAACTAAAAATAGCAGCGACAAAGTGGCTGCGGAAGGTTTAACTAATGTTGCTATATGTGGTAATAAAGCTATTTTATTTGAATTAAATACAGAAACTGATTTTGTGGCTAAAAATAAAATTTTTTTAAATTTATATAATAAAATTACAGAATTACTATTAACATCAGATGAATTATTTTCAACTGTTGCTGATTTTTTAAAATTACGTATAAAAAAACAAAATGTTCAAAATATTATTTTAGAAACAGCAGCTGTATTAAAAGAAAAAATTGTTTTAAGTCGTTTACAAGTTGTTACAAAAAATACACAAGAAAGTTTTGGATTTTATAAACACCAAGGTGGAAAAATTTCTTCTTTAGTCGTTTTAAGTAAAGATTGTCCAGAAGTGGCGATGGATTTACCTATTCATATTGTCGGTTTTAATCCTAAATTTATTAGTAAAGATCAAGCAGATCCGCAATTTATAGCAAAAGAAAAAAAGTTTTTTTTAAGTAAAACTCTTGAAGAAAAAACTCAACAAAAATCTTTATCTTCAAACATTATCGAAAAAATCGTAGAACAGCGTTTAAATAAGTTTTTAGAAGAAATTTGTTTATTAGAACAACCTCTTTATAATAATCAAGATCAAACAGTTAGCGCATATTTAGATACATACCAAATAAAAATTATAGCTTTTTATCGTTTTGAAGTTGGCAAAAGATTTTAAATATTTATTATGTGTTAATATTTTATTAAAAAAGAATTATTGATGGGTTGCTAATGTTTTTACTACAATGAAAAATCTTTATGAAACAAAAATAAAGGAGAGAGGGAAAATGTTTAAAAGAATTCTTTTAAAATTAAGTGGAGAGGCATTAAAAGGAAGTAATTTTAACATTGATCCTCAAAAAGTAAAAAAAATTGCAAAAGAAATTAAAGAAATTAAAGATCTAGGAATCGAAATAGTTATTATTGTTGGTGCCGGGAATATTTGGCGCGGTGTCATTGGTCAAGAATTAGGTTTAGGTCGTAGTCAATCTGATTACATGGGCATGTTAGGAACCATTATTAATGCTTTAGCGTTGCAAGATGTTTTAGAAAAACTTAATATCCAAACAAGAGTTATGACTGCTTTTCATGTTATTACAGTAGCAGAACCGTATATCAAAGGGCGCGCTTTACGTCATTTAGAAAAAGGGAGAATAGTTATTTTAGCAGCAGGGGTCGGTTCTCCTTATTTTTCTACAGATACTGCCGCTGCTTTAAGATCAGCAGAATTAAACATTAATGTAATTTTAATGGCTAAAAATGGTGTTGAAGGTGTTTATAATCAAGATCCAAAAAAAAATAAAGATGCTATTTTATTAAAAAATATTAAACATAAAGATATTATAGAAAAAAGATTAAATATTATGGATATTACTGCAGTGTCTTTATGTTGGGAAAATGGTATTGATATTTTAGTTTTCGATATGAATATTAAAGGTAATATTAAAAAAATTATTTTAAAAGAAAAAATAGGTACTTTAATTTCCTCTAAGGAGAGTTTAAGATAATGGAAGAATTAGCAAAAGTAATTTTAATAGAATTAGAACAAAAAATGTTACAGACACAAAAAATTATGTTGGGCAAATTTGCGGATATTAGAACAGGTGTAGCAAATCCACAAATTTTAGATAAAATTACACTTAACTATTATGGTGTAGAAACTGCTTTAAAAAATTTGAGTTTTATTAGTGTTGTAGAAGGCCATCAAATACATATTAAACCTTTTGATCCGAATTTAACTCATGATATACAAAAAACTCTTTTAACTTCGAATTTAGGTATAACACCTCAAAATGAAGGACAGATTGTTAAAATAATTTTCCCAAAACCTACCGAAGAAAAAAGAAAAATTTTAATCAAAGATATTCATAAAATTGAAGAAAAAACAAAAGTAATTATTCGTAATATAAGACGAATGGGCAATGATAAAATTAAAAAAATAAAATTAAATCAGTATTTGGAGAATGTTTTTTTAAAACAGATACAAGAATTAAATAATAAATGGATTAAAATAATTGAAAAAGATACTTTGAATAAAAATAATGAATTATTAAAAATATAAATAAAAAAAAGTAAATTTGGGAAAAAATAAAAATGTTCTTACGTAAAATTTATATAGGATTTATAATGTTTATAATAGCGCTTTGTTTTTTCTTTTCTTTGAAGTTTCTAGATAGCTTATGCCACCAATTTCCTTTGTTTATATATGTTATTTGTTTTATAACACTTTTTTTTATCATTAGAGCCATTAACGAATTTTTTTCTTTAGTGAGTCATTTTAAAACACTAAATAAAAGGGATAGTAATTTTATTATTCTTTTTAGTTTCATTCATTTTTTTTATTTTCTGGCTTTTTTATTACGTTTATTTCGTAAATTACCTTTTATAATAATAAAAGATCAAATTACAAATAGTTTTTTATTTCAAATATTATCGTCATGGAGTGATAATCATCATTTTGATTTTTTGTTTGGTTTTTTTTGGTTTTTTTTATTAATTTTTTTTGTATTGGTAGATTCTTTTCGTACTTTACATCTAAAATTAACTTTACTAATTATTTTATATATTGTTTTTAATAGTGCCTGTTTTTTAAATTTAATTTTTTTATCACATCAATGGTTGATTTATTTATTTTTTATTACTATTTTCAGTGATAGTTTTGCTTTTTTTGGTGGTAAATTATTTGGTGGTAAATTATTATGCCCAAATTTAAGTCCTAAAAAAACTTGGTCTGGATTTTTTTGTGGTATTTTAATTACTTTGATAGCGGTTTTGTTGTATTATATTAATTATGTAAGGCATCATGATAGATTGGAGATTTTTTATTTTATTGTATTTATTATTATGAGTTCAATTGTATCACAATTCGGAGATTTAATAGCTTCTAA
>NZ_JPSQ01000048.1 GCF_001189415.1 Candidatus Phytoplasma phoenicium | reverse complement strand
GACGATTTTAGCTGGTCAAACAGGAGTGGGAAAATCTACTTTACTCAATGCTTTGACTTCTTTGAATTTAAAAACACAAGAAATTTCTTTATCTTTGAATAGAGGAAAACATACAACAAAAAATTCAAAATTATATTTTTTTTATGAAGGTTATATCGCTGATACACCCGGTTTTTCTAAATTAGATTTTACTGATATATCTGCGGATAAATTGAAAGATTTTTATCATGATTTTTTAATTTTCGCTAATCAATGTTTTTTTGGTTATAGTTGTTTACACATCCAAGAAACCAAGTGTAAAGTCAAAGAAGCATATCAAAAAGGTTTAATTTCAAGTATAAGGTATAAAAATTATTTAATTTTATTTAATGAAATGCAAAAAAATTAAAAAAATTCGATCATAAATTTATTTTTCAGTAGTTAAATAATGTTGTCTAGTTATTTGCTTTTTTAAATTTAAGTTAAAAAAATTTCAATAAACAAATATGGTTAAAAAGTTGGGATATGAATTTAAATATATTAAATCAAAAAAAGAAAAAAATACGTAATTTTGCTATTATTGCACATATTGATCATGGTAAATCTACTTTAGCTGATCGTATTTTAGAAATTACCAAAACCATTACCCAAAGAGAAATGAAAGCGCAAGTATTAGATTCTATGGATTTAGAACGTGAAAGAGGCATTACCATCAAATTAAATGCAGTAGAAATTCTTTATAAGTCTCAACGTAATCAAGAAGAATATATTATGCATTTAATTGATACACCCGGTCATATTGATTTTAATTATGAAGTTTCTCGTTCTTTAGCCGCTTGCGAAGGTGTTTTGTTAATTGTTGATGCAACTCAAGGCATCCAAGCACAAACATTATCGAATGTTTATTTAGCTTTAGAAAATAATTTAACTATTATTCCTATTTTAAATAAAGTAGAAATGGATAATGCTGATATTGACAAAAATAAAAAAGAAATGCAAGAAATGTTTGGTTTTGAACCTAATAAAATTATTTTAGCGAGTGGTAAAACTGGTTTAGGCGTAGAAGACATTTTAGAACGTATTGTTACTGATATTGCTCCTCCTCAAGGGGATGCAACAGCACCACTACAAGCTTTGATTTTTGATTCTTTTTTTGATGTTTACAAAGGCGTTATTCCTTCTATTAGAATTTTTAATGGCATTTTACGAAAAGGGGATAAGATTCGTTTTATAACTAGCCAAGCTATTTATGAAGTTATGGAAGTGGGTATTTTAAATCCTAAACCAGTCAAAAAAGATTTTTTATCTGTAGGTGATGTAGGTTATTTAACTGCTTTTATTAAAAATATTGATGATGTAAGAGTTGGAGATACTATTACATTGAATCGTTATTATAATGAAATAACTGCACTTCCTGGATATCGTCAGGTTAATCCAGTAGTTTTTTGTGGGTTGTTTCCTACAGAGACCAGTAAATATACTAATCTAAAAGATGCTTTACAAAAATTAAAATTAAACGATTCTTCTTTAGTTTATGAAAAAGAAGCATCAAATATTTTAGGCGTAGGTTTTCGTGTTGGTTTTTTAGGGCTTTTGCATATGGAAATTACGCAAGAAAGAATTATCCGAGAATTTGGTATTGATGTGATTATTACAGCTCCTTCAGTTATTTTTCATGTTTTTCAAATACCTAATAAAAAAATTATTATCGATAATATCGCTAAATGGCCGAATAACCAATCTATTGAAAGAATTGAAGAACCTTATATCAAAGCTTTTATTACTTGTCCCGAAATATACATCGGTACTGTTATGGAAATTTCTCAAAATAAAAGAGGACAATTACAAGATTTAAAATATTTAGATACAAATAGAGTAGTTTTAAATTATTTATTACCTTTGACTGAGGTTATTTATAATTATTTTGAACAATTAAAATCAGCCACTAAAGGTTACGCAGCATTTGAATATCAGATGGATAAATATTATCCTAGTAAATTAAAAAAAGTAGATATTTTATTAAATTCCGAAATAGTTGACGCTTTATCTTTTATTGTTCACGAAGATTTTGCTTATCATAGAGGGAAAATGATTTGTCAAAAATTAAAAGAATTGATACCTAAACAAATGTTTGAAATTGTTATTCAAGCTGCTTTAGGTAAAAAAATTATTACTAGAGAAACAATTAAATCACATAGAAAAAATGTCATTGATAAATGTTATGGTGGTGATGTAAGTCGTAAAAAAAAACTTTTAGCTAAACAAAAAAAAGGCAAACAAAAAATGAAAAGTATAGGAAAAGTTGTTTTACCTAAAAAAGCTTTTTTGGCTCTTTTGTCAACGCAAAAAAAATCTTAATTATATAAAACAGAATATTTTATAAAAAACATCAATCACGATGTTATTTTTATTAAAAAGGTTAATAAATAAAATGTCAAATGATTTAATTGAATTTAAAAATGTTACAAAAATAATTGATAATCAAATTATTTTAAATGATATTAATTTAAAGATTAAAAAAAATGAATTTGTTACTTTGTTAGGTCCTTCTGGTTGTGGTAAAACTACATTATTGAAAATTCTTGGTGGGTTTACAGATTTAAGTAGTGGCGATATTTATTTTAATAATCAAAGCCTTGTAAAAATTCCTCCTCATTGTCGTTTAATTAATACAGTTTTTCAAAAATATGCTTTATTTCCGCATTTAAATGTTTTTGATAATATTGTTTTCGGTTTAACTATTAAAGATTTTAATTATGATTTAAAACAAAAAATTAAAACGTTCAATATAGATATAGATCAAAAGATTAGCCAAATAAAATCTTTTTATCATGAAAAAATAATGGTTGAAAATAAATTATTCACATCTCAATCATTTTGGTCTATTTTAGGATTTTCCCAGTCTCCGCAAATTATTAATTTAAAAAAAGAATTAAAACAAAAAATATCTCAATTAAAAGAACAAAAACAAATATACTTATGTTCATTACAAAAACAATTTATCACTGTTAAAACAAAACGAATATTAATTAGAGAAAAAGTATTACATCATTTAAAATTAGTAGGGTTGAGTGGTTTTGAAACAAGACAAATTCATGAATTATCAGGAGGGCAACAACAAAGAGTAGCTATTGCACGAGCACTTGTTAACGAACCGAAGGTTTTATTATTAGATGAACCTTTAGCAGCTTTAGATTTAAAATTGAGACAAGAAATGCAATATGAATTAAAAGAAATTCAAAGAAATTCAGGTATCACTTTTATTTTTGTTACACATAATCAAGAAGAAGCATTAACTATGAGTGATAAAATTGTGGTGATTAAACAAGGAGAAATTCAACAAATAGGCACCCCACAAGATATTTATAATGAACCGGCTAATCGTTTTATAGCACAATTTATTGGTGAATCCAATTTAATTCCTGGTGTTTTTAAAGAAGATTTTTTAGTTTATTTTGATGATCAAGAATTTAGTTGTGTTGATTATGGGTTTGAACTAAATCAAAAAGTGGATATTGTAATTAGGCCAGAAGATATCGATATTGTGGAAAGTCATAAAGGTTTGTTAACTGGAGTTGTTTATAATATTTTATTTAAAGGGGTACATTGGGAAGTAATTGTGAAAACAAAATATCGTAATTATATAATTCATACAACGGATTTTATAGAAAAAGAAAAAGAAATAGGAATTTTTTTTAAACCTGAAGATTTGCATGTAATGGAATTATGGTAATGCTATGTTCCTTTCTATGAAACAAAAAATCAATAAGTTTTATAATTATTTATTATTTCCTTATTGCTTTATAGTGTTTTTTCTAATTTTAATACCTATGTTTATTATTTTTGTTTTTTCTTTTCAAGAATTAAATGAACATAATTTTCTGAAAACCACTTTTACTTTAAAATATTATAAAGATTTTTATAAAAACATTTCTTTTTTATATGTTTTATTAAGAACGCTATCTATTACTATTATAGCTACTTTTTTATTAGTTGTGATTTGTTATCCTTTAGCTTATATAGTTTCTCGTTTTAATCTTTTAGTTCAATCTATTTTAGTTTTATTGATTAATGGACATATTTGGATTAATATGATTTTAAAAACTCAATCTTTAGTACAAATTTTTTCTTTAATGGAAAAATTTTTAAAGATACGTTTATTAGAGACCAATATTGCGATGTTTATTGGTTTTGTATATTTATTTTTACCTTATATGTTTTTATCTATTTATTTAAGTATTGTGAAAATTGATAAGAGTTTAATTGACGCAGCAAGAGATTTGGGAGCTAATGAAAAACAAATTTTTCAAAAAATCATTTTACCTTTATCCTTATCTGGCTTAGTCACAGGGGTTGCTTTGGTGTTTTTACAAATTGTCACTAATATCGTTGTTCCTAAATATTTAGGTCCTACTACAGTCATTGTTATTAGTGAATTGATCGAAAACAAAATTTTTTTAAATGGTGATGTTAAAAGTGCTTGTGCAATGGCAGTTAATTTAATTTTTATTTTGTTTTTTATTTTAGCTTTTTGTAAAAATAAAAAATACAAAGGAACTAACAAACATGTTGCCTAAAATAAATAATAAAAAAATTGCAAATTTATATTTAGTCTTGATACTAATTTTTATTTATTTACCTATTATATCTTTAGTGATTTTTTCTTTTAATGTAAGTGATGGTCGTATTTCTTCTCTTGTGCATTTTAATAAATTTGGTTTAAAATTTTATCGTAAAATTTTTCAAGATATCGCGATAAAAAATGCTATTAAAGTGACTTTTCAAATTGCTTTCTTATCTACTTTTTTTTCCACTATTTTTGGAACTTTAGCTGCTATTTCTTTAATGAATTATAAAAAAAAATGGCGTCAATCACTTATTAATGCTAATCAATTTTCTATGATTATACCAGAAGTGATTAATGCTTTAGCTTTATTGGTTTTATTTAGTTTTATAGGTTTACAAAATGGTTTTATGCGTATGTTGTTAGCTCACATTTCCTTCAGTATCCCTTATGTCTTGATATCTGTTTATACCAAATGTTGCACATTAGATGAAGATTTGTTAGAAGCTTCTTATGATTTAGGCGCTACTCCTTTGCAAACATTAAGTAAAATTATTTTACCGCAGTTAAAAGGAGCGATGATAGCGAGTGCAGGTATTGCTTTTGCTTTATCTTTTGATGATTTTATTATTTCTTATTTTGTGGGTGGCGCTGATTGTCAAAATATTGCTGCTTATATTTATAGTTTAAAAGGAACTATTAATCCTACTATTAATGCTTTATCATCGATTTTTATTATGTTTATTTTAATGAAAATTTTATTAGATTGTTTTTATTTAAGAAAAGTTTCTAGAAAATAATGATGAAGAATAAAAAAATATTAATAATATTATTTTTAGCTATATTCTTTTTGATATGTTTTAGTTTATTGAAAATTAATTCAAAAGAAAAAAAAACAGAAGTTTTGCTTTTTAATTGGGGAGAATATATTGATCCTCAAATTATTGATGAATATAATAAGCAATCGGATAAATTTATTGTGAAACAAAGTTTTTTTTCATCTAATGAATTAGCAATTAACAAAATTCAAACAGGTCATCAATATGACATAGCTATTTTAAGTGAATATGCTATAACGCAATTAATACCAGATTATTTACAAAAAATCGATCCAACTAAAATAGTTAGTAATCTAAAAGAAACTATAAAGTTTCAAAAAATTAAAGGCAAACTTTCAAACAATCAAGAATTTTTTATTCCTTATTTTTGGGGAAAACTAGGACTTTTATATAATAAAAAGAAAATTGACATTTCAGAAGAAAATTGGAAAAACGTAATAAAAAATAGTCATTATAAAGTTGCTTTGTATAATAATCCTTTTGAAGGTATCTTTTTAGGTTTAAAAGCTATCGATGGAGATATTAGTGGTTGTAACGAAATACATAACCAAAAAGCTAAAAAGTGGTTATTAGATTTAAAAAAAACTCAGATGAATTTATCTTTTGTAACTGATCAGCTTTTGGATAATATGAAAATCAAAGGAGAAGAACGTTATGATTTAGCCTTAGCTTATTCTGGAGATGCTCGCTTTTTAATGCAAAATAACGATAATTTAGCTTATTTTGATTTTACATCTGGAACTAATATTTGGATTGATAGTTTCGTATTTCCTAAAGGTGGAAATAATACAGAAGGAGCTTATGATTTTATTAATTTTTTATTGCAATCAAACAATATTCAAAAAAATATGGATTTTATTGGTTATGATTCGCCTTATGTTGAAATAAACAACACACCTTTGAACTTGGATGTAAAAGAAGATAAAGATAAATTTTATCAATATAAGGAACAATATAAAAAACAAATTAATGATATTTGGAATGACATTTATGCTAGTCCTCGACCTAAAGATTATTATTTATTTGTTCTTAGTTTTTTAATTATATTTGCGTTTATAATTATACGTTTGTCGAAATTAAATATCAAAAGATAGCCTTTTAATAAACAATTTTCAATGTTTGTATAAAAAAATTGTCGTATTTTTAATATAATCTTTAATTTATATTTAGAAATTCATTTTCTATTTATTAATTTTAATTTTATTGTTTTAAACAAAAAAAACTCTATAAATTAAGAGTTTTTTTGTTTTAGGTTAATTTTTTTGATTAAATGTGAATTTAATCAGAATACCAAAGACTTGAGACTGCTGAATTTACTTGTTTATTTAAGTTAGTTGATATTTCAGTAATATATGTTGTGTAATCATTATATTCTATATCTGCCTTTAATTTACTCACAATATTATTAATTACATAAGTACAAAGATTAATAATTAAAGGTTGTAAAGTTTTTGTATCATCAGCTTCTGAATTTTTTTCATATTCCGTAATGTTATCTTCTGCCCAAGAAGGAATTTCTAAAATATTACCATAAATATCATTATATAAAGTTTCTATTTCGCTACGAGCAGTTTTTCCGTGTTTTGCTTCTGACAAAATACGTATTTTATCAAGAGTTAAAGAAACTCCATAAGTGACTTTATTTTGTAAAGACTGATTCACTTGATTCATTAAATCATGGTTTTGCACCGCTGAAATTTTTTTTGGCGCACTAGAAATGAATAAAATTATGAAACCAGTTGAAAAAATAGCAGTAAACAACAAAACAATTTTTGTTATTCTTTGTTGTAACATAAATAAAAACCTCCAACTATTTTTTATTATTTAACTTAAAATGCGATTTTAAGTTTTTAATGTAGAGTTTTTTCTTTTGTTTCTTTTACTATATTTTTGCTATTTCTTTAGGATGCTACAATTTGATTGTAGCAATTTTTTTATTATATGTCAACTTTTTTATTTAAATTTTTTATTCCTTTAAATGACAATTAAATAATAATAATTAAATAATTTACCAATATTTATTGGAATTTTAATATTACAAAAATTTTAAAAATTGAAATTTATGTTTTTTATCGCAAAGAAATAAATTGGATTTTTTATTTTGATGGGTTTTCCAAATAATTGACTCTTCTTGGAGGTGTGGCTGGTGCTAGATGTTTTATTTTGAATTAGACTTGAAGTAAATATGTTATAATTATTCTGTATTTACTCTTAAGTATTTTGAGTTAACGTAAATTTTTTATTTTAATTTAATTATTCATTTTATTAATTTAAAATAATATTTTATTAAATGCTATTTTTTATAAAAATAATGATTAGTGAATTTGACTTTTATTTTTCAAATCGAAGATATTATTGAAGATATTTAATAGTAATTATTTCAAAAATAAAAATTAGGATATGATTAATTTTGGATTTGATTAATGATTTTGAAATTTTTTTGAGCATTGAACGTAATTATTCAATGTTAACTGTTAACAATTATATCAAAGATTTAAAAGAGTTTCAATATTTTTTTTTATTTAACAATATGAAATTTAATTTTGAAAATTTATCACAAGAAAAACAAGCTCGTCTTTTTGTTTCTTATTTACATCAACGACAATTAAAAAATATTAGTATTATGAGAAAAGTTTCATCTTTACGAAC
>NZ_JPSQ01000047.1 GCF_001189415.1 Candidatus Phytoplasma phoenicium | reverse complement strand
GAAAATTAAAAAAAAAGTATTTATATTTAAAAAAAAATTAAAAGAAAAAATAAAAATAAATAAAAAATAAAAAAAAAAAAAAAAAAAAAAAAAAAACCACAACCAACAAAACAAAAAAAAAAAAAAAAAAAAAAAAAAAAATGAAAAAGAAAAAAAAAGAAAAAAAAAGAATAAGCAAGAAAATATAGACAAATTGGAAATGCAAAAAGAAAAAAAATAAAAAAATAAAAAAATAAAAAAATAAAAAAAAGAAAAATAAATAATTTTAAAAAATTCGTATTTGCTGAAAAGGATATATAAAGAAATATAAAACAGAAATGCTAAACAAATTATCAAAAATATTAAATATTTAATATCCAAATTATCATCACTACCTTATTTATTAATTTTTCAAAAACATTCAAAGTTGAGAATTTTTTCATATTAATTCTTGATGTTTTTTTATAAAAATTTTTTTGGCTATTGTAAGACAACAACTATAAAATATTAAGATGATTATTAATAAAATTATATACCATGGTTTTTCAAAAGGTGAAACAAATGCAAATGCTTTTTTAGTATAAGGGATACAAGGTAATATTGTAACAATAATCCCTCCTAATAAAAATAATCCAAGCATAATGCGATTTATTTTATAATTTTGTCGTAAATTTTCTGTTCTTAAATGATAAATTGTTAAAATTTGAGACCAAATGGAAAATATAAACCAACTTGTTTGTATAAATGATATATCTGTTACATTTTCTAATGTTATACTTGTCATTGACTTGTCATAAAATAAATTTAATCCTAAATAAAAAAATACATCGAACATGAAAGCTATAAAACCAAATAAAAGAGTAAAATGAATTATATTTTTAAAATTCCATTGTCTTGGTTTTTTCAAATAAATCGAATCTACATTATCTGAACCTAAACTTAAACAAATAATATCATAAATTAAATTTAAAAATAAAATTTGAATAGGTAATAAAGGTATAAATTTTAAACACAATGAAGCAAAAACGATACTTAAAATATTTCCGAAATTAGCTGCTAAAGTAAATTTAATATATTTCAAAGTGTTAGCGCTTAATTTACGTCCTTCTAAAATCCCATCTTGTAAAACTTTTAAATCTTCTCCTAAGAGAATGACATCAGCTGATTCTTTAGCTATGTCCACTCCTGAATTAACTGCAATAGCTAAATTGGCTGCTTGCATCGCAGCAGCATCATTAATACCATCTCCCATAAAACCTACAATATGTCCTTTTTGACGAAATAAAGAAACAATGCGACGTTTTTGTTCTGGATTTAATTTAGCTAAAATATTAATATTTAATACTTTTTGATATAGAATATTATCATTCATTTTTTCAATGTCTTTCCCTAGGAGAAATTCATCGGGGTGTTCCAATTGGATTTGCTTAGCTATATTTTGTGACAAAATTGCATCATCGCCTGTTAACATTTTGACTTTGACGTTATATTTGTTCAATGATTGGATAAGGTCAATAGCACTAGGTTTTGGTTTGTCATAAAAAGTTATCAAACCTATAAATGTCATGTTTTTTTCTAAATTATTATTCGAATTGTCATTTGTTACAAAAGAAGAAATTTCTTTATCAGCAATTCCAATAACACGTAAACCTTTTTGGTTGTAATATTTGGTTTGATTTATAATCTGTTCTTTATTTAAAGGTAAAATTTCTGATTTAAGTGTATTAGTCTCGATAATTTTAATTTTATTGCATATTGTTAGAATTTCTTCAACAGCACCTTTACTAATAATTCTTTTTTTTTGATTGTCATGATTCAAAACCACCACACTTACGATTCTTCGTTGGAAATCGAAAGGTATTTCATCAATTTTTTCTAAATCTTTAGTTAAATGGTCTATGCTGTTGATTTTTTTGATTTCATTAATTATAGCTAAATCAATAGGACGACTAGCTAACCCTGTTTGAAAAAAACTATTTAAAAAAGCATGTTCAATTATTTTTTTATTTTTTCGATT
>NZ_JPSQ01000046.1 GCF_001189415.1 Candidatus Phytoplasma phoenicium | reverse complement strand
AAAAATAAATTTATTTTAAAAAAAAAGAAAGAAATAGATTTGATTTTTAGATTTAAAAAAAATGTTAAAAATTACTTTTTTATTTTGTATTATTTCCAAAATCCAAATATACTACATTTTAAATTTGCTTTAAGCGTGAGCAAAAAATATGGGAAAGCTCATGAAAGAAATTTAATAAAAAGACGTTTAAGAATGATTATTCATCGTTATATGTCTTTTATTGATAGTAGAGCTTCTTTTGTTGTAGTTATTAAACCTTCAGCTAAAAAACTGAATTTTGTAGATTTAGAAAAAAAATTTTTAATTTTATTTCAAAAATCTTTTTTAATTACTTCTTATAAAGGAAATTATTTATGAATTTTAATGAGAATAAATCTTTAGTAAATAAATTGGTTTTTAGTTTATTCTTAGTCATGGTTTTTTTTATGATAAGTCAATTTTTTCGCAAAAGCGCACCAATATATACAGAAGATTCTATTTGTGTATTTTTACGTCAAGATTCTGCTAGACCACTCACAAAATCAACTATAGAAGATTTGGTAACAGACACAACAGACTCTTATTTAGAAAAATTAGATATTTTTCGATTTCGTTTTGATTCAAAACAAAATTTAGATATTAGCAAAATGACCTCTGAAGAAAAAAAACAAGGTGAAAATAAGAAAAAATGTAAAAAATTTTTAGAAAATATTTTAAATGGCGAAAGGTTTTGTTTTTCTTTTTTAAAAAACCAAGATGAAAACACTCAAATTTCGGTAATAAGAGATTTTTTTTGCATCAAAGTTGGAACCAATCAAAATTATTTGGAAGAGCAAAAATTTACATCAACCAAGGATATAAGATTGCAATATTTTGATGGTGATGAATTAAAAATGCCTATCAAAGAACAAATGACATTATATACACAAGAACACCAACCTTTAAATCCTTTTCAATATAATAATTTAATTAAAGAAAAAACAACTTCATATTCAAATCCAACTTTGTGGTTAGGATTGAAAGAAAAAACAACATTACTTAGTTTTAAAGTTTATATAGATGACTCAGGGGATTTACCTATTCAATGGCCTTCTAAATCTAAATGGAGTTATTTTTTAGGTTGGGGTTATATCTGGAATTTTTTAATTGTATTTATTGGTTTCTTTTTATCTTTCTTTTCAAGCGTTTGTTCTAATTCTCAACCAGGTTACTTTTTTGGTAATATAGGTTTAGGAATTATTTTAACAACTATTCTCGTACGTACATTATTATGGCCTATTTATACTAAAATGAGTAGTTTTTCTATGAAAATGAGTTTGGCTCAACCAGAAATTAATAAAGTTCAAACTAAATACGCTTTGAAAAAAGATAGTGCAACTGCACAGCAAATGCAAATGGAAATTTTGAAAATATACCGAAAACATAATATAAGTGTCTTAGAAATTTTTATTACTTTTGTGCAAATGCCTATTTTAATCGCTATGTTTCGTACTTTAAAACGTATTTTTGTTTCAGGTGGTATTTTTGATGTTAATACTCGATTTGGTATAGTCCATTCAGAAGATAAACCTTTTTTAGGTTTTATTCGTTTTGGTTTAAATAATGCAGATAATTTGGTCATTACTAAGATTTTGTTATCTTTTTTGGTAGGTTTAAGTATGTTTTGGTTAAATAAAATAAATTTACAAAAACCTGCTTATCAAAAACAAAATGCTCAACTTTTAAATTTAGAACAAAAAATTAAACAACAACAACAAGAAAAAACGATGAAAATTATTAATTATATTATGATTTTGTTTATGACATTCACTGCTTATAAAGAAATGACTATGGCTTTATATTGGTTAATTGGTAATCTTTATACTGTAGGACAAACATTAATTAATCGTCAAATTATGAAAAAAAAATATTATTTATTAAAAAATCAAGGATTTTAATTTTTTGATTATATTTTTTATGTTTTAATACTGAAGTATATTGTTTTAAAAAAAACTAAAGACTAAAAAATAATTAAAATTTGAATTAATTTCTAAAATTTTATTATTTTTTTTCTTCTTTATTTTTATAAAATATGTTAAAATTATTTTGTGTTTAGGTTTTATAACTAATTTAGTTTTCTTGATATTTATTTTTTGCTTTTTATATTGGAGGGGTAGCGAAGTGGCTAAACGCATCAGTCTGTAAAACTGCTCCGAAAGGTACGGTGGTTCGAATCCATCCCCCTTCACCA
>NZ_JPSQ01000045.1 GCF_001189415.1 Candidatus Phytoplasma phoenicium | reverse complement strand
CAAATACAAATATCATTCGTCCTTTAAATTTAAATCAATATCCTTGTGGATGTGGTTATAAAATTATTAAATGTAATTCTAAAAAAATTCTTATTATGAATGTGATGGGTAGGGTTTTTATGAATAATTTGCATTTAACATGTCCTTTTCGTCAAGTGAAAAAAACTTTACATGAATGTCGTGGAAAATATGATTATTCTTTTTTGGATTTTCATGCACAAGCTACTAGCGAAAAAATGGCTTTGGCTCATTATTTTGACGGAAAAATTGATGCAATTGTCGGAACACATACACACATTCAAACAAATGATAATAGATTATTACCAAAAAAAACACTTTATATTTCGGATGTAGGAATGACAGGTGCAGCTGATGGTGTTATAGGATTAGATAAAAATATTATTGTTAATAATTTTTTAAATGATAAAAAAATGAAGCACCGAGTAGCTACTACAGGTAAAAAACAATTAAATGGAGTTTGTTTAACTTTAGGTGTAGAAAAAAAAATTACCAAAATTAAAATAACTGAAAAATAAATGAATATTATTTACGTAAGTTTGTTTTAAAAAAATATATTATAGAAAACTCAAAAAAACATAAATTTATGAAAAAAGTTATAGTTATTGCTGGACCTACTGCTTCGGGAAAAACTCAATTATCACTAAAATTATCCCAATTTTTTAAAGCAGAAATTATTAATGCGGATTCTGTTCAAATGTTAAAATATTTTAATATTGGTGCAGCTAAAATTACTCATTTGGAACAAAAAAAAATTAAACATCATTTATTAAGCATTAACGAACCCGAAGATTGTTATAATATTTATGATTTTCAAAAAGAAGCACGTGCCTTAATTAAACAAATTACTTTACCATTTATAGTTGGAGGAAGTGGTTTATATATTAAAGCAGCTCTTTTCAATTATGAAAAATCTTCATCTTGGAAATCTTTGACACTTGGTGATATTAATCACGTCAGTTTATCAAAAATGTTGGAACAAATTAAAAAAAAAGATCCAAATTTAAAAATTGATGACAAAAATCCTCGTAGGGTTTTAAGTGCTTTTTTTCATTTAGATCAAGAAATTTTAAGATCACAAAAAAAAGGCAAAAACATTCCTTTATTTGATATTTTAGTTCTTTATCTAGATATACCTCGTTTAATTTTAAAAGAACGTATTATTAACAGATTAGAAATGATGATAAAACAAGGTTTTATTGAAGAAGTTGCTTTTTTAAAGCACAAATTTCCCAAAGCTAATTTTAATATTATTGGTTATCGTGAAATTAAAGCTTTTTTGGAAAAACAAATTTCTTTAGCCAAAGCACAACGTTTGATTATTAAAAATACTATGTTATATGCTAAAAGACAAAAAACATGGTTTAAAAATCAAATAACTTCGCAATTAGTAATGATAGATGCTTTGCATCCTAAATTAGTATCTCAAAGTATTCAGCTTATTCAAGATTTTTTAAAAAAAGGACAAAATTATGATTAATACTAATGATTTTAAAATAGGTCAAACTATTAAATTTAATAATAATATTTTCCAAATTCTTGAATTTTTACATGTTAAACCAGGTAAAGGTTCTGCTTTTGTTCGTAGTAAATTAAAAAATTTAAAAAATGGTGAAATTATCGAACATGTTTTTAATGCAGGTGTTAAAATTAAAACAGCTTTAGTTCAAAAAAAAAAATTACAATTTTCTTATTCAATGGAAGATATTTATGTTTTTTGCGATAATACTACTTTTGAAACTTATGAAATTTCTAAAAATCAACTTCAACATGTTTTGAAATATCTTACTTCTGATATGTTAGTAGAAATTTTATTTGATGATCAACAAGAAATTTTGACTTTGGTTTTACCAGATAAAATATCTTTAAAAGTTGCTCAAACTGATCCTGCTACCGCTTTCGGCAATGTTAAAAAAAACACTTCTTTAAAAGAAGCAGTTTTAGAAACTGGTTTAATTATTAAAGTACCACTTTTTATTGAACCAGAAGAAAAAATTATTATTAATACTGTAACTGGTTTATATGATTCACGTGATAATAATAAATAAAAATTATTATATTTAATTAATATCCTCCAGATTATTAAGTTAAATATTTGGAACAAAGTATATATATTATGTTATAGTTTTTGATATAACTGTAAGTGATTTATATAACAAATTAAAATTAAGGATGATTAATAAAAAAATGTTAGGATTTAAATTAGCTATTGATGGTCCTTCAGGTTCAGGAAAAAGTACAATTAGTCAATTATTAAGTCAAAAATTAAATTGGTTTTATTTAAATACTGGCTTACTTTTTCGTGCTATCACTTTTATTTTATTACAAAATAAAGTTAATTTCCAAAATTTGCAAGAAAAAAAATTAAATTCTTGTTTATCTCAGATGGATATTAAAGTTAATCAAAATATTATTTATGTCAATAATCAAGATGTAACACCTTTTTTAAATACACAAACCGTTGAAAATCAAGTTTCTTATATTTCTGGATTATCTTTGGTTCGTGAAAAAATTTTAAGTTTACAACAAGGTATGATTCAAAAATATTCTTATATAATTATGGATGGAAGAGATATTGGTACAGTTATTATGCCACAAGCGGATTTAAAAATTTTTTTAACTGCTTCCATATCAGAACGTGTTATTCGTAAACAAAAAAAATGTGTTTTTTCTTCTATTCCCTTGTCTCAAATCCTCGAATATATAAATCAAAGAGATAAAAAAGATATGGAACGTGTTAATTCTCCTTTGGTTAAAGCACCAGATGCTGTTTTAGTCGATACTACGAATTTAAGTATTGTTCAAGTAACAAATATTATTTTAGAAATTATACAAAAAAAACAAGAAAATAATCATGCATTTTAAAGTTGCTATTATTGGTCGCCCTAATATAGGAAAATCAAGTTTATTTAATCGTATTTTAAATAAAAAATGGTCTATTGTAGATGAAAAATCAGGAACTACTAAAGATCGTATTTATGCTCAAGTAACTTGGTTAAATCAATTTTTTTTTATTATTGATACAGGTGGAATTGATATAGAAAATATTCCTTTAACTCAAAAAATAAAACAACAATCTGAAATAGCCATCAAAGAAGCTCATTTAATTGTTTTTATGGTAGATGGCCAAATGCAATTGACTTCAGAAGATTTACTAATAGCTAAATTACTTTACGCAAGTAATAAAAAAGTTATTGTGGCAGTTAATAAAATTGATAATATGGTTTTATCCGATAATGTTCATCAATTTTACGCTTTAGGTTTTAAAGATGTAATTGGTATTAGTGCTCAACATGGCATCGGGATCGGAGAATTATTAGATAATATTATTCTTCATCGTCAACATCATACAACACTAATAGAAGAAAATCGAAATTGTAAATTTGCTTTAATAGGACGACCTAATGTTGGAAAATCAACTTTTACGAATGCTTTATTAGCTCAAGAAAGAATGATTGTTTCTGATATGCCTGGTACAACTACAGATGCTGTTGATACATTTTTTTGTAAAAATGGAAAACATTATCAAATTATCGATACAGCAGGGTTAAAAAAAAGAGGACAACTTTACGAAAAACATGAAAAATATATTTTTTTACGTACCTTAAACGCGATTGAACGTAGTGATATAGTATGTTTTGTTTTAGATGCAAGTCAACCTATAATGGAACAAGATCGTCATATTGCAGCATTATTGTTTAATAAAAAAAAATCTTGTATTATTATTTATAATAAATGGGATTTAGTAGAATCGCAAAATAAAAATATAAAAAAATGGAAAGAAAAGACACATTTAGAATTTAAATTTTTAACTTATGCCCCTATTTTGTTTGTTTCTTCTCAAATTAAACAAAAAATAAAAAATTTTTTCCTTATTTTAGAAAAAGTTTCCCTATATTATCGAAAAACTTTTTCTAGTCACTTGCTTAATGATATTTTGAATGAAGCAGTACAGATTAATCCACCAGGTTTTTTTAATCACGGAAAAGTTAGGTTTTATTATTTAAAGCAAATTAATAATTCGCCTCCTGTTTTTTTATGTTTAGTAAATAATCCACAATGGATCCATTTTTCTTATGAAAGATTTTTAAAAAATCAATTACGACTTTATTTAGAATTAACAGGGATCCCTTTGCAAATCATTTTTCAAAAGAAAGAAAAAAATTTTTTATGAACAAAATAACAATTATGGGTGGTGGTTCATGGGGTTCTACACTAGGTCAAGTGTTAACTGATAACCACAACAAAGTTTTAATTTACGATGTTAATACTAATTATGTTGATAAAATTAATAATCAACAACATCCTATTTTTCCACAAATAAATTTATATAATATTACTGCTACTAATAATTTACAACAAGCAATCGATTTTTCTGATATTTGGGTTTTATGTTTGCCGACACAAAATATACGTGTTTTTTTAAAACAAATTAATCTTTTATTTTCGAATAAGAAGAATTTTATTAATGTTTCGAAAGGTGTTGAACAAAAAAGTCATAAAATGATTTTTCAAATGGTTCAAGACGAAATTGATTCGTATAAAATAAATAATTATGCTTGTTTAATGGGACCAACTCATGCTGAAGAAGTTATTTTAAGACAAATCTCTTTTTTATTAGCAGCTTCTCATAATCCAGAATTCGCTGTACAAATATCCAAATTGTTTTCTAATCCTCAATATTTAAAAGTAATATGTTCTGATGATGTAGTTGGTTGTGAAATTAGCAGTGCCTTTAAAAATTGTTTATCTTTTATTAGCGGTTTAATCTCTGATCCTATAATTTTTGGAAAAAATGCCCAAGCAGCTTTCATTACTTTTTGTATCAACGAAATGGAAATTATTTTAAATTTTTTTCAAGCTCACCAAAAGACTGTTTTAAGTTTAGCAGGATTAGGTGATTTAATTGTTACTACTTTTAATGAAAATTCTAGAAATTACCAAGCTGGTCTTAAAATGAGGCAAGGCAACACTTTAAAACAAATTTACCAAAACGCTACGCAAACTATTGAAGGTATTTATAATTTACAAGTTTTTTATCATCTTTCTGTTCAAAATAATCTTTTTTTACCTCTTATTCATAACGCTTATCAAGTAGTTTTTCAACAAAAACCTATAGAAAATATTATTAAAAGTTTTTTGATTGTTTAATTTTTCATAATTATTTGCTTTTTTTATCATAAAAAACATAAATTTAGTATTTTTTTGTTATTTAAATAATTTTTTTATGTTAAAATCTTACTAGATTTAGTTTGAAGTATAAAATGTAAGAATAGCAGCAAAATTAAAATAAAAAAAGAGGAGTTAATATAAGATATAATGACTAAAAAGGAATTAATTATTAAAATGTCCGAGCAATTAAAGGTTTCGACAGATATAACTCGTAAATTTTTTAATTGTTTAATGACTAACATTGAACAAGCTTTACGTAACAAAAATAAAGTGGTTGTATACAATTTAGGTATTATCGAATTAAGAAAAAAGAAAGAAAGAATGTGTAAAGTACCAAAAAGTCAAAAAGTTTTATTGGTACCTGCTAAAGAAGTTCCGGTTTTTAGAGTGAATAAAAAATTTAAAAAA
>NZ_JPSQ01000044.1 GCF_001189415.1 Candidatus Phytoplasma phoenicium | reverse complement strand
AATATAAAAAATAAAATATGAATAAATTGAAAAAAATGTGACTATTTTTTTAAAAAAACAAAGTTATAATTGCAATTTTTAAACTTTAGTCACATTTTTTTTGCTTTATAATAATGAAAATAAATTAATAATAATAAAAATATTTTAATTTTTAAATTTAAATTTCAAATTAAAATTAAATAAAATTTAAGTTAGTTAAATTGAAAATAAAAAGTTAAAATATAGAGTAGATAAAATAGAAAAATAAAAATTAAATTGATAGGAATTGGATAAATAATAATGAAAATAGTTTTTGATAGTTCCGAAAAAGGAAATGTTTACGATTTTGTAAAAAAATTAGAACATAAATATAAAATAGAAGAAATTAAAAATTTTAAAAACGATGAAAAAGATATTTTTTTAGTTACCAAAACAATTAAATTTGGAGAAATTTCAGAAATAACTGAATCATTTCTAAAAAAATATTTTTATTTAGTAATTGGAATAGCGGTTTCAGGAAATAAAAATTTTGGAAAAAATTTTGCAAAAGCTGGAGATTTAATTTCCGAAAAATTCAATATACCTTTGATTCTTAAATTCGAAGGCAAAGGATTCGAAGAAGATGTTTTATTTTTAAAAAATTGGTTAGAAGAAAATGAAAAAATAAAAAGAAAAAATAAAAAAATCCCCAATTGGATTATTTTAAATAATCAAATTTTAGATGAAGAAGGTAATATAAAAAATTTACAAAAAGATAAAGAAGCTATTGAATCTTTTTTAAATGAAGAAATAAAACCAAAAACAAAAAAATTCCCTAGTTTAAAAGAAAAATTAAATTTTTTAATAGAAAATAATTTTTATGAAAAAAATTTTTTAGAAAAATATAATTACAAAGAAATTAAAAAAGTTTTTGATATTGCTTATAATGAAAAATTTATTTTTCCTTCTTTTATAGGTGCTTTTAAGTTTTATAATGGATATTCTTTAAAAACAAGAGATAAAAAAGAATATTTAGAAACTTATGAAGATCGTTTAGCAATTAATGCATTATATCACGCTTCTGGTAATAAAGAACTAGCAATAAATTTAATCAAAAATTTAATTAAACAAAACTTTACGCCCGCTACACCTACTTTATTAAATACAGGTTTGAAAAAAAGAGGAGAATTTGTTTCTTGTTTTCTTTTAGAAGGAGGAGATTCTTTAAATGATATTTCACGTATTGTAGAATTTTCTATGCAACTTTCCAAAATAGGCGGTGGAGTTTCTATTAATCTTTCAAATTTAAGAGCTAAAGGAGAAAGTATAAAAGAAATTTCTAATACTTGTAAAGGAGTTATAGGAGTAGCAAAATTATTAGATTATTCTTTTCGTTATGCTGATCAAATGGGACAACGTTTAGGTGCAGGTGTCGCTTATTTAAATGTTTTTCATGCTGATATTGAAGATTTTTTAAATTCAAAAAAATTAAATGCAGATGAAGATATACGATTAAAAACTTTATCATTAGGAGTAGTTATTCCTGATAAAATGATTGAATTAGCAAGAAAAAAAGAAAAAATGGCTATTTTTTTCCCTCATACAGTTTTTAAAGCATATGGTTTGAATTTTGCAGATATTAGTATTGAAATGGATAAATGGTATGATGTTTTATTGAAAAATCCTGATGTAAGAAAAAAATTTATTGATCCTCGACGATTATTAGAATTGATTGCTTTATTACAAGGAGAATCTGGATACCCTTATATTATGTTTTGTGATAATGTCAATCGAGATAATACTTCTATTAATAAAGTAAAATTCTCTAATTTATGTACAGAAATTTTACAACCTTCTATTACTTCTCATTATGCTCCTTATGATAAAAGAGAAATGGATGAAATTGGAATGGATATTTCTTGTAATTTGTCTTCTGGACATATGGGAAATATGATAAAAAACAAAACTATTAAAGAAACAATTTTTGCAGCTTTTGAGATTATGAATTCAGTTTCTTTAAAAACAAATATTAATTATGTTCCAGGAATAGCGAAAGCTAATCGTTTAAATCGTAGTGTAGGTTTTGGAATTATGGGGCATCATGGATTTATTGCAGAAAAATTAATTGAATTTGGAAGCGAGGAAGATATTGAATTGATTGATGTTTTTTTTAGTGCTGTTAATTATTATTCTTTATTACATTCTAATTTGGAAGCTAAAAAAACAGGACAAAAATTTTATAAATTTGAAGAATCTACTTATGCAAATGGAGAATATTTTAAAAATCGTAAAGCAATATTACCTAAAAAATCTAAAATTAAAGAAATTTTTGAAGAAATAGAATTACCAACTGATAATGATTGGTTAGTTTTGGCAGAAAACATCAAAAAATATGGTTTATATAATTCTCATCGTTTAGCAGTCGCTCCCAACGGAACCATCGGCTATATTATGTCTGCAACACCCTCTTTAACACCTATTAAACAATTAGTAGAAGAAAGAACTTATGGTAATTCTAAAACTTATTTTCCAGTTCCTGCTTTGAAAGATTTTGCTTTCATGTACCAAACAGCTTATCGTATGGATAAAAAAAAAATAATTGATGTTATCGCGACTGCTCAAAAACATATCGATCAAGGAATTTCTTTTGAATTATGTATTACTTCTAATACTACAACTAGAGAATTAGTGAAATATTATTTATATGCTCACAAAAAAGGAATAAAAACCCTTTATTATACTAGAACAC
>NZ_JPSQ01000043.1 GCF_001189415.1 Candidatus Phytoplasma phoenicium | reverse complement strand
CGCTTACACATTCTTTGCAAACGATAAAAAGGTTCGAAACGTTTACCTACTACTATCACAATTAAATTAGTATATTTCAAATAATCTTTAGGTTGAATTAAATTCACTAAAAAACCATCTGGAATTTTTAAATAAGATTTTTGCAACGCAATATCTATAATTTTTTCGCTTTTACGTCCTAAAATAGCGATTTTTAAATTAAATTCAACTGCTAAATCAATAACTAATTGAATTTTAATCAAACCTGCAATTAAACAAGCAAATAAAAAAAGAGTTTTCGATGCTTGAAAAATAACTGCTTAAATAATATTCTAAAATATCTTCTTTATTTTGTTTATTCATACTAAAAGAACCTTGTGAAGCAGCAATAAAAGCTAATACTTTGTTTTTATGCGTCAATTTCACTAAATCATTAAAATTTGTTTGAAAGTTTTTATTTTTTGGTTGTAAAAAATGCATTTCTCCCATGTAAACAATAGAACCTTGCGATGTTTCAAAAACAACACCAAAAGTTTCTGGTAAAAAATGTGCTAGTCCAAAAAAAGAAACTTTTGTATCTTCAAATTCTATACAAGAATGTTCTTGAATAGATTTGAAAGTTACTTCTTTAATATTAATCTCAGTATCATGTTGTTGTAAAGTTGTCTTTAATACTTCGATTGCAAAATTCGAACTATAAATAGGAACTTTTAAATAATTTACTAAATAAGGCAAAGCACCTGAATGCGTAGCCAATGAACAAGTAATAAAAATACCTTTGATTTTATGTTTAATTTGTTCTAATCTTGTATATTCAGGAATAATAGAATCTATACCATGAATTTCACTACTAGGATATTTTAATCCCGCATCTAAAACAAAATAAGAAGATTTAATTTTAAGCAAATAAAAATTTTTGCCTTTTTCTCCTAATCCTCCTAAAGCGGAAAAATTGACTTCTTGCATTTAATATTTTAAACTCCTTAAAAAAATTTTTAAAAAATCATTTAAAATAAAAGATAGTTTATTTAATTTTCTTTTTTTATCACAATTTAAATCATTGAGGCAAAAAAAGAAAATTAAAAAATTAATTAAAGAAAGTATAATTTCCTAAATATATGAAATACCTTTTAAAAACACACAATAAATCATCTTATAATCTTCAAATGAAAAAAAATACAATCAAAAGTAATTTAGGTTCATCTTTAGAAAAAGATATTAACGCTAGTAATCTTGCATATCAACATCAACAAAAAGCTTTAATTTTTAAAAACGCAGTCCCTATTCAAATAGTAAAAGTAGAATATCCCAAAAGACAAAAAGCAAAAATAGTTGAAGCTTATTTCCGTTTAAATTCTTTGCCTGATTATCATGGGATTTATCGTCAACGTTATTTATCTTTTGATGTGAAAGAAATTAATAATATCAACTATTTTCCTCTTCGAAATATCTCGCCTCATCAAATAACTTATTTAAAACAAATAAAAAATTTTGGAGGAATAAGTTTTTTTATTATTCATTTTAAAAAACACAATGAATATTTTTATTTATCAATTGATGATTTAAACATTTATTATCAGGAATATCCCAAGAAAAAAAGCATTCCTTATTCTTTTATGAAAAAACATTTTTGGAATATTACTTATGGATATTATCCGCGTTTAGATTATTTAAAAATTGTCGATAAATTTATTTAAAAATCAAAACATAAATGATATAAATGTTACATCAATTATTTTTAGTTTATTTTTTATTAGTAGAAATACCATTATAAATTGTCATGTCAAAAAATTTAATATTTTCTTTTAAAACAGGGTTAAGAAAATACAAAATAATACCTAAAGTAATATTTGTAATCATAATACTAGCAAAATAATATACAAAAATAATTTGAGCAACACCTTGAATTGGTGTTAGTAACAATTCTATGAAAACATTATGTGATAACGATTCAAAAGATATGGATGATTCCTTTTGAAAATAATTAATCATCATAGTAAACAAAAAATAAGACAAAATTTGTATTAAACTAATAAATATTAAGCTTTTAACAATTGTTTGATGATTCATTAAATGTTTTTTTGAATGACAATAGAAAAAACCAGAAATAGAATAAGCAAGATAAGGAACAACAAAAACAAAAAATATTAACCCTAACCGTAACCACCAATGATGTACTATATTAACACCTAATATTTCAAAATGATGCTCCATAATAGCAAATTCTAATATAGAATGAATCAAAATATATAATAAATTAAAAAAAAAACTAAATTTAAAACCAAAAAGAAAACCTATTAAAATTATAGGTAATAATTCTAACTTTAACAAAGCTTCATTACAATGTGATTGAAAAATTGTTTTATTAATAACAATTTCAATAATAAAAGAAATTGCTAGAAAAAAAGAAATAATAATTATTTTTCTTAATAAAAACTGTTTCATTTATTATTTTACTTTTTTTACCTTTCCTACTATTATACACTTTTTTTATATTTATTTTATGAGATTTTTAATTAAAATTTTTTTGACCATAAATAAAAAATTA